>DASQTT010000234.1:0-12291 GCA_035641735.1 Actinomycetota bacterium
CAATACATCTTCGACATCCCGAACTTCCGTCAGCAGGGCATGGAGTTCGTTCTCGAACAGGTCTTCACGATGACGGAGCGGAGGTTCAAGGTGGCCCGCCGGCTCGTGAAGGAGAAGCCGTGGGACTTCTTCATGATGGTCGAGATGGGGATGGACCGCCTCCATCACGTGTTCTGGCACTACGTCGATCCGACGCATCCGCTCTACGAGCCCGGCAATCCGTTCGAGGACGCGTTCCATCGCTACTACCGAGCCCTCGATGAGCACGTCGGGTCGCTGCTCGAGGTGCTGCCGGCCGACGCGATCACGATCGTGATGAGCGACCACGGCGCCCGCCCGATGATGGGTGGCATCTGCTTCAACGACTGGCTCCTCGAGAACGGCTACCTCGCGCTCACGGACGAGGTGTCCGAGCAGACGCCGATCGCAAAGGCGCCGATCGATTGGAGCCGGACGGTGGCGTGGGGCGACGGCGGCTACTACGGACGACTGTTCCTGAACGTCGCCGGCCGGGAGCCGCAGGGCGTGGTCGAGCCGGCTCGGTACGAGGAGGTTCGTGACGAGCTCGTGACGAAGCTCGAGGCGATGTCGGGACCGGACGGAGCCCCCTTGGGCACGAAGGTGCTCAAGCCGCAGGGCGTGTATCCCGAGGTTCGTGGCGTCGCGCCCGACCTGCTCGTGTACTTCGGCGACCTCGCCTGGCGATCGGTAGGAGCGGTCGGAACGGGCAGCGTGTACACGTACGAGAACGACGTCGGACCGGACGGCGCCAACCACGACCGCAACGGGGTGTTCGTTATGAAGGGCGCGCCCGGACAGCCGATCGGCGCGGTGGAAGGGCTGAACCTCGTCGACGTGGGACCGACGATCCTGTCGCTCTTCGGCGTGAACGGCGACGAGACGTCCCGGAGCTTCGTTTGACCGACGGGACCGAGCCCCGCGGCTTCACGGTGTGGTTCACGGGCCTCTCCGGCGCCGGGAAATCGACGATCGCGGAGATGCTCTACCACGAGCTCCGTGCGCGAGGGCTGAAGACCGAGATCCTCGACGGCGACGTCGTCCGCCAGAACCTGTCGAAGGGCCTGGGGTTCTCGAAGGATGACCGCGACACGAACATCCTCCGGATCGGGTTCGTCGCGGAGCTGCTGACCCGCAACGGCGTCGCGACGATCTGTTGTCCGATCTCCCCGTACCGGGAGACGAGGGACGCGGTGCGCGCCCAGATCGGCGCGTTCGTCGAGGTGTACGTGCACGCGACCGTGGAGGAGATCGCCGCGCACCGGGATCCGAAGGGGCTCTACAAGAAGGCGCTGGCCGGGGAGATCACCGGATTCACGGGCGTGGACGATCCGTACGAGCCGCCGGAGCATCCCGAGCTCGTCGTCGACACGCTGCAGGAGCCCCCGGAGGAGTCGCTCGCGAACGTGCTGTCGACGCTCCAGCGCCTCGGGTACGTCGACGACGCGGCGCCGCTCGTCGAGGGGGATCGGGTGCACTCGGGCTTCACCGACCTCCGGGTGACCGGGTCCGGGCACGTGGCGAACGAGCGCTGACCGGCGGTAGGGTGCGCCGGTGCTGCGCCCGCCGTCTCCCGACCCCATCTCCGACCCGAGGGCCTATCAGGACCACCTCCTGGGGTTGCTCGGCGACGACGATCCCGCCGAGGCGCAGGCGGGCGCCGTCGAGATATGGCGATCGCTGGTCTCGCGGGCCGGCGGATGGATCGACGTTCGGCCGGAGCCCTCGGAGTGGTCGGTCCTCGAGTGTCTCGGGCACGCCGTCGACGCCGAGTTCGTCACCGCGGCGCGGTACCGGTGGATCCTCGCGCACGACGAGCCGCCGCTGATCGGCTACGACCAAGACCTTTGGGTCGATCGACTCCACGCCGGCCGTCATGACGACCCGAACGAGCTCCTCGAGCTGCTCGGCGCGCTCCGCGCCGCCAACGTGTCGCTCTGGGCAGGCGCCTCCGAGGAGGATCGACGACGGGTCGGGATCCACGCCGAGCGTGGCCCGGAGAGCTTCGACCTGCTCTTCCGGATGCTGGCGGGGCACGACCGGTTCCATGTGGATCAGGCCGGGCGAGCGCTGGACGCCGTCGCGGGAAGCTGATCCGTCCGGTCGGGGTCGACTGGTACGCTGCTGCCATGCGCAGCGCTGACGCCCGTCCGGGGATCCGGATGGGCGTT
The DNA here is from genome assembly GCA_035641735.1 of Actinomycetota bacterium. GTDB lineage: Bacteria > Actinomycetota > UBA4738 > UBA4738 > HRBIN12 > JAJNBA01. Next base: position 2,190 of record DASQTT010000234.1, read on the forward strand.
CCGCGTTCCTGAGGACCTGGGGGGTCGGGGTGGAGTTCGAGATCGGCATCGGCAAGAGCGCCAGGCGTGCCTACGGCTTCGACGAGGTGGCGATCGTCCCGTCGCGGAGGACGCGCGATCCTGACGACGTCGACATCGGCTGGGAGGTCGACGCCTACCGCTTCGGTCTGCCGATGATGGCCTCGGCGATGGACGCGAGCGTGTCCCCGCCGACCGCGGCGCTGATCGGCAAGCTCGGTGGCCTCGCCTGCCTCAACCTCGAAGGCCTCTGGACCCGCTACGAGGACCCCGAGCCGGTCTACGAGGAGATCTCCTCGCTCGCCGACGACAAGGCGACCCGCCGGATGCAGGAGCTCTATCGCGAGCCGGTGAAGCCGGAGCTCGTGGGCGCTCGGATCGAGGAGATCAAGCGACAGGGCGTCGTCTCCTGCGCCTCCCTGACCCCGCAGCGTGTGGAGCGGTTCGCGCCGGCGGTGTTGGAAGCCGGTCTGGACGTCCTCGTGATCCAGGGCACCGTGGTCTCGGCGGAGCACGTATCCACGAAGACGGAGCCGCTGAACCTGAAGGAATTCATCGCCGGTTTCGACCTCCCGGTGATCGTCGGCGGCTGCGCCTCGTACTCCACCGCGCTCCACCTGATGCGGACCGGCGCGGTCGGTGTGCTGGTGGGCGTCGGGCCTGGCAACGCGTGCACGACACGCGGCGTCCTGGGTGTCGGCGTCCCGCAGGCGACGGCGATCGCCGACGCCGCCGCGGCCCGGCGCGAGCACCTCCACGAGACGGGCCGGTATTGCCACGTGATCGCGGACGGAGGCATGCGGACCGGCGGCGACATCGCGAAGGCGATCGCGTGCGGCGCGGACGCAGTGATGATCGGCTCCCCGCTGACGCGCGCGTACGAGGCACCGGGCCGCGGCTACCACTGGGGGATGGCGACCTTCCATCCGAGCCTGCCTCGCGGCGCCCGCGTGAAGACGCAACAGGTCGCCACGATGGAGGAGATCCTCACCGGACCGGCGCACGAGAACGACGGGACGCTCAACCTGTTCGGCGCCCTCGCGACGTCGATGGCCACGACGGGCTACGCCACGATCAAGGAGTTCCAGAAGGCGGAGCTCGTGATCGCGCCTTCGATCAGGACCGAGGGGAAGACGTACCAGGCGGCGCAGGGCGTGGGGATGGGCACGAGGTGACCCAGGAGGCTCCGAGGCCGGTCCTCGTCGTCGACCTCGGGGCGCAGTACGCCCAGCTGATCGCGCGCCGCGTCCGCGAGGCGCACGTGTACTCGGAGATCGTGCCGCACGACGCCACCGCGGCGGAGGTCTCCCGGCGGCGCCCCGCCGGTTTGATCCTGTCCGGCGGTCCGGCCTCGGTGTACGAGGAGGGCGCGCCGGGCGTGGATCCGGGCATCTTCGAGATCGGCGTGCCCGTTCTGGGGATCTGCTACGGACACCAGCTGATGGCCCGTGAGCTCGGCGGCGAGGTCGCCGCGACCGGTGACCGCGAGTACGGCGCGACCGCGCTCGCCGTCGACCAACCGGGCACGCTGCTGGCGGATCTCGCTCCCCATGAGTCCGTCTGGATGAGCCACGGCGACGCCGTCACGAAGGCACCCGACGGCTTCCGCGTGACCGCGCGCACCGACCGGATCCCGATCGCGGCGATGGAGGATCCCGAGCGCGGGCTCTTCGGGGTCCAGTTCCACCCGGAGGTGTCCCACACGCTCCGGGGGAACGACGTCCTGAAGCGCTTCCTCTTCGACGGCTGCGGCGTGCTCCCCGACTGGACGCCGGTGAACATCGTCGAGGACGCCGTCGCCCGGATCCGCGCCCAGGTGGGCGACGCGGCCGTCCTCTGCGCGCTTTCCGGCGGCGTCGACTCGTCGGTCGCGGCCCTCCTCGTCCATCGAGCCGTCGGCGACCAGCTCACGTGCGTGTTCGTCGATCACGGGCTGAACCGCGAGGGGGAGCCGGTGCAGGTCGAGGAGACCTTCGGCCGGCACTTCGGCGTCCCGCTCGTGCACGTCAAGGCCGAGGACCGGTTCCTCGCGAAGCTGGCCGGCGTGACCGATCCCGAGGTGAAGCGCCGGGCGATCGGCGAGGAGTTCATCCGGGTGTTCGAGGAGGTCGCGCGCGATCACCGCGAGGCTCGGTTCCTCGTCCAGGGAACGCTCTACCCCGACGTGATCGAGAGCGGGTCGCGAACCGCCGCGAGCATCAAGAGCCACCACAACGTCGGCGGCCTCCCGGCGGAGATGGACCTGGAGCTCGTCGAGCCGCTCCGGGACCTGTTCAAGGACGAGGTGCGACGGGTGGGCGAGGAGCTCGGTCTCCCGGAGGAGATCGTGCGGCGGCAACCCTTCCCGGGCCCGGGCCTCGCCGTTCGGATCGTGGGCGACGTCACGACGGAGCGGCTCCGGACCGTCCGCGGCGCGGACCGGGTCGTGCGCGAGGAGATCCGCCGCGCGGGACTCGAGCTCGACACCTGGCAGGCGTTCTGCGTCTTGCTGGCCGACGTCCGGACCGTCGGCGTGATGGGCGACGGTCGCACGTACGAGAGTCCCGTGATCGTGCGCGTCGTCACGTCCGAGGACGCGATGACCGCTGACTGGGCCCGGCTCCCGCACGAGCTCCTCGAGCGGATCTCCTCGCGGATCGTGCGCGAGGTCCCCGGGGTGAACCGGGTGGCCTACGACGTCACGTCGAAGCCGCCCGGCACGATCGAATGGGAGTAGGCGAGGCCGCGTCCTCGTCTCGGCCCGATCGATCGCTCCCGTAGCCTGGGAGCCGATGACCGCCGTTGGCGAGGTCCTCGCCGGCCGCTACGAGTTGGGCCGGCTCCTCGGTCGGGGAGGGATGGCCGAGGTGTACCTGGGCACGGACCGCGTGCTCCAGCGTCCCGTGGCCGTGAAGGTGCTGGGCGGCTGGCTGGCCGCCGACGGAGGGTTCGTCGAGCGGTTCCGGCGCGAGGCGCTCGCCGCCGCGAGCTTCTCGCATCCTGACCTCGTGGCGGTCTACGACGCGGGATCCCGGGACGACCTGCACTTCATCGTGATGGAGTACGTGCCCGGCGAGACCCTCGCCGAGGTCATCGCTCGCGAGCGTCGGCTGCCGGCGGCGCGGGCGAGCGGGATCGCGCGCGACGTGGCTCGCGCGCTCGCGGTGGCCCATGCCGCCGGGATCGTGCACCGCGACGTGAAGCCGGCCAACGTGATGCTGACGCCCGACGGCCGGACGAAGCTGATGGATCTCGGCATCGCTCGAACCCTCGACGGTGAGGACCTCACGAGGGCGACCTCGATCCTCGGCAGCCCCAACTACCTCTCGCCCGAGCAGGCGCGCGGCGAGCACGTGGACCCACGCTCGGACATCTACTCGCTCGGCTGCGTCCTGTACGAGATGCTGGCCGGCCGTCCGCCGTTCGACGCGGAGACGCCTGTGGCCGTCGCGTACAAGCACGTCCACGAGGAGCCGCAGCCACCCTCGGCGGTCGAGCCGACGGTGCCGGCGGCCCTCGACGCCGTGACCCTGCGGGCGATGGCCAAGGACCCCGAGGACCGGTTCGCAACGGTGGAGGAGCTGGCCGCGGCGCTCGACGATCGCACGATCCCGATCGCTCCCGTTCCGACGACCCCCATGCCGACCGGCGGTCGGACCGAGCGACTGCCGGCCACGGATCCGACCGACCGGCTGCCCCGCCGGACGGATCGGGTCCCGCGCAGGAACGTCGCCCCGCTCCTGGGGGCGATCGGTCTCGTGGCGATCCTGGGGATCGTCGGAGCGGCCGTGCTCCTCGGTGGACCGGAACCGGCGAGTGAGGGCCCGGGGACCACCAGGAGCCCGGAACGGACCCCGTCGCCTTCGCCCTCTCCGTCCCCCACTTCATCCCCGTCCCCGTCGCCGTCGGCATCGGTGGTGCCCGACGGCGCCGTCGAGGCTGCCGTCGCCTCCCTCGCCGCGATCGTCGAGGAGGGCGTCGCCGAGGGGAACATCACCGAGAAGGCGGCGGGGGAGATCCGCAAGCACGTCGAGGAGTCGCTCAGGCAGTTCGCCGACGGGAACACGTCGGAGGCGATCGCGAAGCTCGAGGACGTCGAGACCGAGATCGACGGGTACGTCGAGCACGAGGAGGTCGCGCACTCGGAGGAGCAGGCTCTCGATCGGGCGCTCGAGGATCTCATCGAGGCGATGCTCATCGCCCAGCCGCCCGGTGGCGGCGACGACGAGGACGAGTGATCGCTAGACGACGGCGGGCCCGTCGACCTGTTCGGCGGTCACGATCAGGCGCTCTCGACTGGAGTACCGAGGGTGGCACGTCGTGAGGACGAGTGTGGGGCGCTCGGTCTGCTCGAGCACGACGCCGGAGCCGGCCGCAGGGACCACGAAGTTCCGGTCGACCTCGTAGAGGAACGTCCCGTGCTTCGTGAGCAGCCGGATCCGATCACCCGGCCGCACCCGATCGAGGTTCAGGAACGGGTGGAGGTACGTCGTCCGGTGTCCCGCGATCGCGACGCGTCCGGTCGCGTCCCAGGGATCGGCCGTGCCGGGGTAGTGGGCCGGGCCCTTCTTGAGCGCCGTCGTCCACTCGGGAGACGTGTACGCCTCGTCGGAGCCTTCGACCACGTAGAAGTCGATGTCGATCGAGGGAATCACGATCGCCGCGTAGACCTCGCCGGGGAGGTACCGCTCCTCCTTCTGGGGTGGGGGGGTCGGGTTGCGCCACTCTCGGGTGACCTCCGTCCCGAGCTCCTCCTGGGCACGGGCCGTCTCGAGGCCGGTGCCCCAGAGCAACCAGCCGACGTATCCGGCCATGCCGGAGCCGAGCATCAGGCATCCGAAGCCGAAGGCCCGGATCGTCGCGCGGAGGGTCGATCGCGCCCGCATGGCAACCACCGTACCCCGAGGTCCGCCGTGCGCCATCTGACGAACGTTCAGCTCAGGGCTCTTCCTCCTGGGGTCTACGCTCGCGCTGATCGAGCTCGCTGCTTGAGCCCCCAGACCCCCGTTCCGCGGGTCGGTCGCGACCTCGCGCTAGCATCCTTCCGTGAGCGTCACATCCCCCCTTCTCGACGGTCTGAACGACATCCAGCGCGAGGCGGTCCTCCGCACGGAGGGTCCGGTCCTGATCGTCGCGGGAGCCGGCTCGGGCAAGACGCGAGCCCTCACCCACCGGATCGCGTATCTGATCCGCGAGTGCGAGGTCGCGCCCGGCCAGATCCTCGCGATCACTTTCACGAACAAGGCCTCGCGGGAGATGGCGGAACGCGTCGGGAGCCTGATGGGTGGGCCGATCTCGCGAGGGATGTGGGTCCTCACCTTCCACTCGGCGTGCGCGCGGATCCTGCGCCGGGAGCACACGCATCTGGGCGTCCCCTCGAACTTCACGATCTACGACGACGGCGACACGGAGCGGCTGATCGCCGGGGTCGAGCGGGACATGAACCTCGACGTGAAGCGGTTCCCCGCGAAGGCGATCGCGGCGGCGATCGGCAAGGCGAAGGACCGGGTCCTCGGACCCAAGGAGTTCGCCGAGCTGGCGTCGAACTTCTACGAGGAGACGGTGGCCCGCGTGTACACGGTCTACGAGCAGCGGAAACGCGACGCCGGGGCCCTGGACTTCGACGACCTGATCTCCGAGACGGTCCGGTTGTTCCGGGACCATCCGGAGGTGCTCGAGCACTACCAGGAGCGGTTCCGGTACATCCTCGTGGACGAGTACCAGGACACGAGCCGCGCCCAGTACCAGCTCGTGAACATGCTCGCGGCGAAGTACCGCAACGTCTGCGTCGTCGGCGACGCCGACCAGGGCGTGTACTCGTGGCGTGGCGCGACGATCCAGAACATCCTCGACTTCGAGCGCGACTACCCCGACGCCGCCGTGTTCCTGATGGAGCAGAACTACCGGTCCACGCAGAACATCCTCGCCGTCGCGAACTCGGTGATCGAGCACAACGTCCAGCGCAAGCCGAAGAACCTCTGGACCGAGTCGGGATCGGGGGATCCGGTGGTGCGCGTCCGTGCGAACGACGAGCACGGCGAGGCCGCCTTCGTGGCGCAGGAGATCGAACGGCTCCGCGCCGAGGAAGGTTTCCGCTATCGCGACGTCGCGGTGTTCTACCGGACGAACGCGCAGTCGCGGGTCGTCGAGGACGTGTTCATGCGGATGGGCGTGCCGTACCGGGTGTTCGGCGGCGTGCGGTTCTACCAGCGCAAGGAGATCAAGGACGTCCTCGCGTACCTCCGGTTGCTGACGAACCCGCAGGACGTGATCTCGTTCCGCCGGGTGGTGAACACGCCGAAGCGTGGGATCGGCGACGCCACGGTGGCGGCGGTGGAGGCCTTCGCGCGCGACGAGGGGATCGACGTGATGGAGGCCTGCCGCCGCGTCGACGAGATCGCGTCGCTGGCCTCCCGCGCGAAGGGCGCTGTGGCGGGTTTCGTCTCGATCATGAACGCGATCGCCGCGCACTTCGCGGACGGCGCCGGACCGGCTCGGATGGTGGAGTTCGCGGCGCAGGAGTCGGGATACCTCCCCGAGCTCGAGGAGGAGCGGACCGTCGAGGCACAGGGGCGGATCGAGAACATCCAGGAGCTGTCCGGCGTTGCGGCCGAGCTCGTGGCGCGCGACCCTGAGGCGGGGATCGACGCCTTCCTCGAACAGGTCTCCCTCCTCGGCGAGCAGGACGACTACGACGAGGAGGAGTCGTCGGTCACGCTGATGACGCTGCACATCGCGAAGGGGCTCGAGTTCCCGGCCGTGTTCATCGTCGGTCTCGAGGACGGGATCTTCCCGCACTACCGGTCGATGACGGACTCGGCGCAGCTCGAGGAGGAGCGGCGGCTCCTCTACGTCGGGATCACGCGGTCGCAGCGGCGCCTGTACCTCTGCAACGCCTGGGGCCGAACGCTGTTCGGGCAGACGAGCTTCAACCCGCCGTCTCGGTTCCTGAACGAGATCCCACCCTCGCTGCTGGACGTTCGGGAGGAGGGAGCACCTGCTGGGTACCGATCCCGCGCCCGCGATGCATCCCGCGGCGGCCGCGCCCGCCGGTCGGAGCGGGGCTACTCCGTGGTCGGGCTCCCGGGCAAGGGCGCGGTCGAAGTCGCGCCCACCGGATGGGCGCCCCCGCCCCGCAAGCGGGAGGTGCCATCCGTCGGCGAGGGCGACACCGTCCTGCACGACCGATGGGGCGAGGGCGTCGTCCTCACCGTGCGCGGCCACGGCGACGACGCCGAGGCCACGATCGCGTTTTCCGACGCGGGCGAGAAGCGCCTGCTGCTCTCGTACGCCCCGCTGAAGCGCGTGGGATGACGATGACGGCGGTGGGTGCGGGGAGATGGACGGCCCGGCTCGCCGTCGCGCTCGTGCTGGTGCTCGGATGCCTCGTCTCCTGGTCCGCGGTGGAGACCGGCCATGGATGGCTCTACGCGATGGCGGCGACGGGGATCGGCGGGGCGTTGCTGTTCGGGGTCGGCGTCGAGCGACCCGACATGGCGTCCGGCCGCCTGCTGCGTCCCGTCGGCTGGTCCATGATGCTCGGCTTCACCCTCGTGCCGACGAGCTTCCTGTTCCTCCCCGCGGTCGTGGTGCTCTGCGCCGCGCCGACCGGGTTCGGGTGGGGCGTCGAACCACGGGCCGCTCCGCCCCGGGCGTCGCGCTGACGCTCAGCCGCTCAAGCGGTCGAGGACGTTCCTCGTCACCCGCTGGACGTCGCCATCGCCGCCCGCGATCCCGTAGGTCCAGTCCGTGCAGCCGGCGTTGAAGACCGTCCCGCCGTCCGGCACGTCCATGCAGCCGATCACCGCGTGGTTGTTCGAGATGCGATGGAGGTTCGCCTCCCACTCGTCGCCGAACAGCGCCTGCGCGACGTGCTCCAGCTCGCCGGGCTCGTGCGCGTACCGGGACGGCTGCTCGTCCTGAGTCCACAGGCGTGCCGGCGCCGTCGCCAGCGCCTCGAGGGTCTCCGGAGCGCCGTCCGCGTGCGACGGCACCGGCACGCCGTCGACCATGGTCAGCTCGCAGCCGTCGACCTCGTAGCCCACGATCGCATCGGCGAGGCCGATGGCGTCGCCGTATCGGAGGCCGGTGCCCTCGAAGATCCAATGGTCCGGACGCCAGACCGTGTAGGCGCCCGAGGGCCGCGGGACGCCGAGGCCGTAGCGGGAGTAGCCGCCGCGGGAGAACGAGAGCCCGGTCATCGCGAACTCGGGCCGCCCGATGCGGCGGTCGGACCACGAACCGGTGAGGAACCGCTCGTCCTCCGTGCCGACGACGGGATCGTGGTCCGCCCGGTACTTGAAGCACGTCATCGCCCGGCCGGCGACCTCGTATCGGACCTGCCACCAGCAGGTGTTGCCGCCGAAGAACGCGGCGTTCCCGCCGTTCGCGACGAACCGCTCCACCGCGTCGCGCATGCCCCAGGACCAGTATTCATCGTGGCCCACGGAGAGGAAGAGACGATGGCCGTCCAGCACCTCGGGGTGGTCCTCGAGATCCTGGGAGACCGCCACGTCGATCGCGTACCCGTGGCCCTCGGCCCAGTCCACGAAGGGGCGTTCCCACGTCCACCAACCCGCGCCGCCGCTCCACGGGGAGAGGTCGTGCTCCTCGGCGTACGCGAAGTACCCGAGCGCCTCACGATCCGGGACGGCCTGCGCCTTGCGAGCCGCCGGCTCCGGCTTGTCGAGGAAGCCCCGCGCGAGCGGTCGCTCGAACGAGACCCGATCTCCGCCCGTGTAGAGCGACGGACCGCCCCAGTCGTTGTAGGCGTTCGCGGTCGAGGTCGACAGGACGAGGAGGATCGGCGCCGAGGAAGCCGACTCGGGTCGGACCACGAAGAACGCGTGCTCGCGTTCGTCACCGGAGGCGAGCGTGACTAGGTACGTGCCGGAGGGCCACGCTGGACCGACGGGGATCGCGATCGCGGCGGGCCAGCCACATCCGTTCGAGGCGGCGTCGTCGGGGATGGGGAGATGCGGGACCGGCACGGCGTCGGCACGCCACACCACCTGAGACCCGGCGCCCTGCCGCGCGACCTCGATGCCGGCGGCGCCGGCGTCCGAGGAGACGTGGAGCCGAACGTCCTGGCCCGGGCGCGCGCTCTGGGGCCAGCAGTAGGCTTCGAGCACGCCGCTACCGCGTGAGGGCGAGAAGGCCGGCGGCCAGGATCACGATGCCGGCGAGGAGCGGCGCGACGACCCAGGCGAACCCGAGCCGCCCTCGGTAGGGACCGAGCGTGCCCACCTTCGTGGTGGGCTTCAACCCCGGCGGGCGGAACTGCACGCGCTTGCGAGTCACGGCCCGAGTCTACGCGCGCCGCGCGCGGGCCCTCGGGGCGGAGCTCGCCCGCCGCTACACTCGCCGTCATGGCCGGGAAGCTGCGCGTGATCGTCGCGAAGCCGGGCCTCGACGGGCACGATCGCGGCGCCAAGGTCGTCGCCCGGGCGCTCCGCGACGCCGGGTTCGAGGTGATCTACACGGGGTTGTTCCAGACGCCCGAGCAGATCGCGGAGGCCGCGATCCAGGAGGACGCGGACGCCGTCGGCCTCTCGTGCCACTCGGGCGCCCACATGACGCTCTTCCCTCGCGTCGTGCAGGAGCTCCGGGCCAGGGGGGCCGAGGACGTCGTCGTCGTGGGCGGCGGCGTGATCCCGGCCGACGACATCCCCAAGCTGAAGCAGGCGGGGATCGAGGAGGTCTTCACCTCCGGCGCCAACACCGGTGACATCGCGAGCTGGCTCCGGGACCGTCTCGGCGCGAAGGCCTAGCGGAGCGCGCCAAGGAGGCACATGGACCTCTACGAGCACATGGGCAAGGACCTGTTCCGCGCGCACGGCATCCTGACGCCGCGGGGGATCGTCGCCTCGACCGCCGACGAGGCCGCCGACGCGACGCGGGAGATGGGCGGGCGCTCCGTCGTGAAGATCCAGGTCCAGATCGGCGGGCGCGGCAAAGGTGGCGGCGTGGAGCTCTGCGACGCGCCGGAGGCCGCCGCCGCGGCCGCCGAACGGATGCTCGGCACGGAGTTCAAGGGGTTCCCGATCACGCGGGTCCTCGTCGAGGAGCTCCTGCCGATCGCCGCGGAGTTCTACACGTCGCTGCT
>DASQTT010000235.1:0-15064 GCA_035641735.1 Actinomycetota bacterium
CGCGAGCGCCGTGTCGATGGGCAACCCCCACCTGGTGCTCTTCTTGGACGACGACCCCGATCGGTATCACGTCTCCCACATCGGCCCCGTCCTCGAGCGCGACGACCGGTTCCCGGAGGGCACGAACGTCGAGTTCGCCCGGGTGGCCGACGGCGAGATCGCCGCGCGCGTTTGGGAACGGGGGAGCGGCGAGACGATGGCGTGCGGCAGCGGTGCCTGCGCCATCGCCGTGGCCGCGGAGGAGGCCGGCCTCGTCGGGTCACGGTCGACGGTGCGGTTCCCGGGCGGCCTGCTCGAGGTCGAGCGGGACGACGGCGGGCCGGTCCTGCTCACCGGCGAAGCCCGACGGGTGTTCGAGACCAGCGTCGACGTCGGCGCGCTGGTCGGGGCGCGCGACGCGTGAGCGGCCGCGGGGAGCGACTCGCGCGGCGCCTCGAGGCGCTCGTCGCGATCTCGTCGGAGAGCCGCGAAGAAGCGCCGATCCTCGGCTGGATCCGGGAGCGGCTTCCGACCGGCTTCGACGTCGTCGACGACCGGGACGCGGTCCTGTTCGCGACGTCCGCTCGGCGGGCGGAGGCGCCGTTGGTGTTGCTCGCCGGCCACGTCGACACCGTGCCGGTCGGCCGGAGCGTTCCCGGGCGTCGCGGCGACACGATCGCCGGCCGCGGTTCCGCCGACATGAAGGCCGGGCTCGCCGTGATGCTCGAGATCGCGGAGGCGATCGCCCGAGGCGAGCTCGCCGGTGACCTCGACGTGGGCCTGCTGTTCTTCGGGCGGGAGGAGCTTCCGTTCGGGGAGAGCGCGCTGATGCCGTTCCTCGACCGGAGCCTCGCCGCACGTGAGGCGTCGCTCGGGATCGTGCTGGAGCCGACGGCCAACCGGCTGGAGATGGGGTGCCTCGGGAACCTGACGGCGACGGTCACGGTGACCGGGGAGGCCGCGCACACGGCCCGGCCGTGGCTCGGACGCAACGCGATCCACGGCGCGATCGAGGCGCTCGCCCCGCTCGCCGACCTGCCCACCCGGGACGTGACGATCGACGGCCTGACGTACCGAGAGGTCGCATCGGTGACGACGATCGCCGGAGGTACGGCGACGAACGTCGTTCCCGACCGTGTCACCGCGACCGTGAACTTCCGGTACGCCCCGACGCAGTCGCGCGAGGACGCCGAGCGCCGGCTCCACGAGCTCCTCGGCCACCCGAGTGCACAGGTCGACGTCGTCGGCAACGCGCCTCCGGGCGCGGTGCCGGCGGGGAACGTCCTGGTCGACCGGCTCCGCGCCGCGGGGGACCTCGAGATGGGCCCGAAGCAAGCGTGGACGCCGGTCGCGGAGCTCGGGCTTGCCGGCGTCGACGCCGTCAACTTCGGTCCCGGCGACCCGGAGTACGCTCATCGGGACGACGAGCAGGTCGACGTCGCCTCGATGGAACGCTCGTGCGACGTGCTGACGGCGTTCCTCGGAGACCACGGGACGCGAGCGTAGGAAGGCTGGAGATGGTGCACCTCTCACCGGCGATGCGAGCCTCGGAGCCGTATCCGTTCGAGGAGCTCGACCGGCGCAAGGCCGAGGCGATCGCCGACGGCCGGACCCTGATCGACTTCGGTGTCGGCGACCCGCGGGAGGAAACGCCCGCGTTCATCCGCGAGGCGCTCGTCTCGGCGATCGAGCCCACCTCTTCCTACCCGCGCGCCGCGGGGCTGCCCGAGCTCCGCGAGGCCATCGTCTCCTGGGTCGACCGGCGGTTCGGCGTCGTCCTCGACCCCGATGTGCATGTCCTTCCCACGCTCGGCACGAAGGAGCCGATCTTCAGCCTGGCGCAGGCCCTCCTCGACCCCGAGGCCCGCAAGCACCTCGTCTCGGTCACGACGCCGGGGTACACGATCCCGGAGCGCGGCGCGCGGTTCGCCAGCGGCGACGTGGCGCGGTTCGAGCTCCGGGAGGCCGGCGGGTTCCTGCCCGACCTCGACGCGGTGGACGCGTCCACATGGAACCGGACGTCGATCCTTTGGCTCAACTACCCGAACAACCCGACCGGTGCGGTGGCGCCGCTTTCCTTCCTTCGAGCGGCGGCGGAGCGGTGCCGATCGCATGACGTCCTCCTCGCGTCGGACGAGGCCTACAGCGAGCTCTGGTTCGAGGGGGAGCCGCCTGCCTCGGTCCTGCAGGTCGGCGAGCTCACGAACGTCCTGGCATTCCACACGCTCAGTAAACGATCCTCGATGACGGGGTATCGCTCGGGCTTCGTCGCCGGTGACCCCGAGCTGATCGCGGCCCTCCGTCGCCTCCGCCCGTCGGTGGGCGTGACCCCGCAGGAGTTCGTTCAGCGCGCGTCGGTCGCGGCGTGGAGCGACGAGCGACACGTGGAGGAGATGCGCGCCGCGTACGGCCGGAAGCGCAAGCTCTTCCTCGATCTCTTCGCGGCGAGCGGGATCCACGTCGCCGGGAGCGTGGCGACGTTCTACCTCTGGGTGGCCGTGCCGTCCGGGAAGACCTCGCTCGACTGGTCGCTCGAACTCCTCGATGCGGCGGACGTGCTCGTCGCCCCCGGCTCGTTCTTCGGCCCGGCCGGCGAGGGGTTCGTCCGCATGGCGATGGTGCCCAGCCTCGACGAATGCGAACGGGCGGCCGAGGCCCTGGACCCCGTCTTCGGGTCGCGGCGATGAGCGCGCCGGATCTCGCCGAGCGCATCGAGCGGTCCTGGTCGGAGCCGGACCTCCTCGACGCCGACGCCGTCGAGGAGGCCGTGGCGATGCTCGATCGAGGCGAGCTGAGGGTCGCCGAGCGCGACGGCAACGGCTGGACCGTGAACGAATGGGCGAAGAAGGCCGTCCTGCTGTACTTCCGCGTTCGAGGGCTCGAGACGACCGAGGTCGGGCCGTTCGAGTACCACGATCGGCTCCCGCTGAAGCGTGGCTACGAAGACGCTGGGGTGCGCGTGGTCCCGCCGGCCACCGCCCGGTACGGCTCTTACCTCTCGCGGGGCGTCGTGCTGATGCCGAGTTACGTGAACATCGGCGCCTGGGTGGGGCCGGGGACGCTCGTGGACACGTGGGCCACCGTCGGATCCTGCGCGCAGATCGGCGCCGACGTGCACCTGTCGGGCGGCGTGGGCATCGGCGGCGTGCTGGAGCCCGTGCAGGCCCGGCCCGTGATCGTGGAGGACGGCGTCTTCGTCGGATCGCGGTGCATCGTCGTCGAAGGGGTGCGCGTTGGCGAGCGCGCGGTCCTCGGGGCGGGCCTGATCCTCACCGGCAACACCCCGGTGATCGACGTGACCGGCGACCGCCCGGTGGAGCATCGAGGCGAGGTGCCCCCACAGGCGATCGTCGTGCCGGGGTCGCGGCCGCGCGGGTTCCCGGCGGGCGACTACGGGCTCCCCGCGGGTCTGATCATCGGCCGGCGATCCGCCGACACCGACTCGAAGCTCGAGCTGAACGACCTCCTCCGGGAGTTCGGCTCGTCGGTGGGTTCGTGAGGCACATGGCCGAGCCGGAACGCACGAGGCGCGCGCGCAGGCGGGACATCCTCGAATCGCCGCTGTCGGCGACCTGGCGCCCGACGATCCGCGAGCGCGCCGTCCTCGTCGGCGTCGGGCCGGGTATCGTCACCGGCGATCTCGAGGAGCTTGCTGCCCTCGCCGACTCGGCCGGCGCTGACGCCATCTCACGCGTCGTCCAGAGCCGGAAGGAACCCGACCCCGCGACGTTCATCGGCCGCGGGAAGCTCGACGAGCTGCATCACGAGGTTCACTCACGCCGGGCCGAGTCCGTGATCTTGGATCAGGAGCTCACCCCGGGGCAGCTCCGCAACCTCGAGGAACGGCTCGGCGTGAAGGTGATCGACCGCACCGCGCTGATCCTGGACATCTTCGCCCTCCACGCGCGGAGCCGTGAAGGGAAGGCGCAGGTGGAGCTGGCGCAGCTGAACTACCTGCTCCCGCGGCTCCGTGGCTGGGGCGAGGCGATGAGCCGATTGGGCGGCGGGATCGGCACGCGGGGCCCCGGCGAGACGAAGATGGAGGTCGACCGGCAGCACATCCGTCGCCGGATCTCGAAGCTCCGTCGCGACATCGACGACCTGGCTCGGACCCGAGACCTGAAGCGGTCGCGGCGGCAGGACTCCGGGATCCCGCAGGTCGCGATCGCCGGTTACACGAACGCGGGGAAGTCCACCCTGATGATGCGCCTCACGGGCGCCGAGGTCGTGGTCGCCGACCAGCTCTTCGCGACGCTCGACCCGACGACGCGTCGGGTGGAGCTGCCCGGACACCGCCGGGCGGTGGTCTCCGACACCGTCGGGTTCGTCAGCAAGCTGCCGCACGATCTCGTCGAGGCGTTCCGCTCGACGCTCGAGGAGGTGACCCTCGCGGACCTGATCGTGCACGTCGCGGACGCGACGTCCCCAGCCCTCGACGACGAGGTGGACGCCGTGCGCCGCGTGCTCGGCGAGATCGGCGCCGGACGGATCCCGGAGATCCTGGCGCTGAACAAGATCGACCGGCTCGCCGGATCCGCTCGGGCCAGGCTCGCCCGGCGGTTCCCCGGCTCGGTCTCGGTCTCCGCTCTGACCGGGGAGGGGGCGGAGGGGTTGCTCGAGGAGCTCGCGGTCCGGCTCCCACACCCTCCCGTGGAGGTCTCGCTCCTCGTTCCCTTCGGACGGGAGGACGTCACCGCGCGGCTCTATCGGGAGGCCGAGGTGGTCTCGACGCAGCCCGATACGGTGGGAACCCTCGTGCACGCCCGCGTGGGTCTGCGGATCCTCTCCGCGATCCGGGACTTCCTGGTGGAGGAAGAGGGCTAGCCGTCCGGCCGGCCGACCCGCCAGAGGTTCTCGTCGGCCCAACCTCCGACGATCACGGTGTCGGGGTCCTGGCCCCGTTCGACGGCCAGGCGGAGGGCCAGCATCTGGAGGCGCACCGTGAGCGGGATCTGGGCGAGCAGGACCGGGAGCGGGGAGGGCTCTTCGACCAGGTCGACGGGGATCTCCATCGACCCGGAAGCCTCCAGCAACGAACGCACGAACCGGTCGTCGTCGGGCGTCGTGAGGCCCACGATCCGGTCCCGGGTGTCGAGCGGCACGGCCGACCCGTGGAGCAGGAACTCCGCGTCGTAGCCCTCGGCGAGGACGCGCGCTCCCTCGCGGAGCTTCAGCGCCCCCTCCGACGCCGTTACCGCCGCGGGGCCGTCGCCGGCGAGCACCAGCACGCGTTCGGGGGCCTGGATCTGCTCCGTCCCCGGGGCGTCGATCGCGTTGCGGACGGCTCCGGGGACGAGGGCGAGAGCGTCGTCGGTCACGCTGTCGGCGCCCAGCTCCTTCGCGAGCATCGCCAGGATCAGCAGCGCGGTGGTGTAGCTGACGGTGTAGGTCTCCGCGGTCTCCACCGGGGTGGTCTCGATCGCGTGCGGGAACGAGGTTCCGCGCTTCGTGATCGTGATCGTGTGGATGCCGGCCGTCGTGGCGAGGGCCCGCGCGGCGAGCGCGTACGCGGTCTCGCCGGTGTGCGTGATCACGACGATCATGTCCTCCGGGCCGATGATCGGCGCCCAGTGGACGAAGCGCATCGAGGGCATCGGCGTCGCGGCCCGGCCGGCGTCCTGGAGCATGCCGGCGCCCAGGATCGCGGCGTGGTGGCTGGTGCCCGTTCCGACGACCCAGATCCGGCGCGCCCGCGTGAGCGCCTCCGCCGAGACTTGCACCTGGTTGCGGACGCGCTCGGACGTGACGATCCGGAACAGCTCCTCGGGCTGAGACCGGATCTGCTCCTCGAGCTTGGTCGGCTCCTGCGCCATCGACGCGGCGGAGCTTAGCGGGCGTCAGACCCGACGGAGGACGGCGACCACCTTGCCCAGGATCCGCCCGTCGGCGAGCTCGAGCGGCTCGAACGCCGGGTTCTCCGGGAGGAGCATCGCGTTCGCACCGTCGTGACCCAGGCGTTTGACGGTCGCCTCGTCCTCGGCGGGGCCGGGAAGCAACGCGGCGACGATGTCGCCGTCGGAGGCAGAGGCCTGGCTGCGCACGACCACGACGTCGCCGTCGAGGATCCCGGCGCCGACCATCGACTCACCGGCGACCCGCAGGGCGAAGTGATCCTTCCCTCGCAGGAACTCCGCCGGGACGAGGATCCGGTCCTCGATGTGCTCGTCGGCGAGCACCGGCGCCCCGGCCGCGATCCGTCCGACGATCGGGACGGCGGTCCCTTCGGCTCGGTGCTCCTCCGCGAGCGCCATCGCCCGCGGCTTGGTCGGGTCCTTCCTCAGGAATCCCTTCCGCTCGAGGTTCGCCAGCTGCGCATGGACCGAGGAGGAGGAGGTCAGGCCCACGGCCTCTCCGATCTCACGGACGGTGGGCGGATACCCCCGCTCGCGCACCGTTCGGGCGATGAAGTCCAGGATGCGCTGCTGCCGGGACGTGATGTCAGACACGGTGCGTAGCCTCCTGTTCGGTGGCGGCACGGTAGCACCGCCGGAGGAGCGATGCAAACATATGTTCGGTCGGACCCGTTTGACATCGAACACGCGTTCGACGAAGCTGAGTCCCATGCGAACACGTGTTCGTCGGCGTCGCCGGGTCGTCGCACTCGTCGCCGGCACCGCTCTGGCCTGGGCGATGGGTGGCCCCGTCGCCGAGGCCCTCGGCCTCGGCGACGGCCCCTCCACGCCCTCCCGCATCCACGTGGTGCATGCGGGAGAGACCCTCTGGTCGATCGCGACCGGCTACGAACCCGCACATGACCCTCGAGAGGTGGTCGCGGCGATCCAGGCCGCCAACGCGCTGGTGGACCCGGGCGCGCTCGTCCCGGGCCAGCGGATCGTGCTCCCAGACCTCGGCTGAGCGACCGGCCTGGTTGACCGCCCCACATCGTGCGGATACCGTGCCCCACGGCCACCACATCTTGTGGCCCCACCCACGATGCGATGCCCCTGGTGCGGCGCGGACGACGATCGGGTCGTCGACTCCAGGCCCGCCGACGGCGGGTCTGCGATCCGGCGACGGCGAGCCTGTGCTGCGTGCGGGCGTCGGTTCTCGACTTACGAGCGGATCGAGCGGGCCGGCCTGATGGTGCGCAAGCGCGACGGCACGGTGCAGCCCTTCGCCCGGGACAAGGTCGTCTCCGGGATCTCGAAGGCGACGAAGAACCGACCCGTCACCGGGATGGACGTCGAGGACGTGGTGGATCGGGTCGAGGAGCGGCTGCTCCGCAAGGGGCCGGAGGTCACCTCCCAGCAGGTCGGCATCGAGGTGCTCGGGCAGCTCCGGAAGCTCGACGAGGTCGCATACCTGCGGTTCGTCAGCGTCTATAAGGATTTCCAGGAGCTCACCGACTTCGAGCGAGAGCTGGGCACGTTGCTCAAGCGGGAGCCCGCCAAGCGTCGCGGCCGCTGAGCCGGAAGAGCGCCAGGATCACGCTTCCCACCAGCCGTCCACTGGTGTTCCACAACCCGTCGCCGCTAGCGTTCGGGCCGAACCGAAAGGATCCGTCCACCGCTACATGTTGGGGTCGCCACGGTCGATGTCCCCCGCATCTAGGAGAATAGGACTTGACTCCGGTGTGCCCCGGGAGCAAGATGACATCCTTGTGATTCCACGGGTGTGATCCCGGCGGACGCGTTCCCCGGCGCTCCGGGAGGGACTCCCCTCAGGTCTTCCCCGAGGAGAGGAGGCGACGCGAGTGGCGAAGACGAGCGACGAGGTCCGGGTGATCCCGGAGGGCCTCACGTTCCGGCGGCACTTCTCCAAGGAGGGAACCCACCCCTTCGACGAGATCGAGTGGGAGACCCGCGACGCGGTGATCCCCAACTTCAAGGAGGGCGGCAACGCCTTCGAGCAACGCGGCGTGGAGTTCCCGGTCGGCTGGTCCCAGAACGCGACGAACATCGTCGCCCAGAAGTACTTCCGCGGGCCGCTCGACACGCCGCAGAGGGAGTCCTCGGTCCGCCAGCTCGTGTCCCGCGTGGTCGACACGATCCGCGGATGGGGTGACAAGAACGGCTACTTCGCGAGCGTCGCCGATGCGCAGGTCTTCGCCGACGAGCTCACTCACCTCCTCGTGAACCAGAAGGCCGCCTTCAACTCGCCGGTCTGGTTCAACGTCGGGGTCCCCGACACGCCGCAGCAGTGCAGTGCGTGCTTCATCCTCGCCGTCGAGGACCACATGTCCTCGATCCTGAACTGGTACGTCGAGGAGGGCACGATCTTCAAGGGCGGTTCGGGCTCCGGCATCAACCTCTCCAAGATCCGATCGTCGAAGGAGCACCTCGCCGGCGGGGGCACGGCCTCGGGCCCGGTGAGCTTCATGCGCGGCGCCGACGCCTCCGCCGGCACGATCAAGTCGGGCGGCAAGACCCGGCGCGCGGCGAAGATGGTGATCCTGAACGTCGATCACCCCGACGTGCGGGACTTCATCTGGTGCAAGGCGGTCGAGGAGCGCAAGGCGCGCGTCCTTCGCGACGCCGGGTTCGACATGGACCTCGACGGCAAGGACAGCCACTCGACCCAGTACCAGAACGCGAACAACTCGGTCCGGGTGACGGACGAGTTCATGCGGGCATACGAGCAGGACCAAGACTGGAAGCTGAAGGCCGTCCTGTCGGGCGAGACCGTCGAGACGACCCGAGCCCGTGACCTGATGCATGACGTCGCCCAGGCGGCGTGGGAGTGCGCCGACCCGGGCATGCAGTACGACACCACGATCAACGAGTGGCACACGTGTCCGGCCTCGGGGCGGATCAACGGCTCCAACCCGTGCAGCGAGTACATGCACCTGGACAACTCGGCGTGCAACCTCGCGTCGCTGAACCTGATGAAGTTCCTGGACGACGAGGGGAACTTCGACGTGGCCGATTTCCGCCACGCGGTCGAGATCGTGTTCACGGCTCAGGAGATCCTCGTCGGGGAATCCAGCTACCCCACCGAGAAGATCGGGATCAACGCACGCGCGTACCGCCAGCTCGGACTCGGCTACGCGAACCTGGGGGCGCTGCTGATGGCGCGCGGGCTCGCGTACGACTCCGACGCGGGGCGAGCGTGGGCGGGCGCGATCACGGCGTTGATGACCGGCCACGGATACCGGACCTCCGCGCGAGTGGCCGAGGCGATGGGCCCCTTCGAGGGCTACGCACCGAACGCGGACGCGATGCTCCGCGTGATGCGGAAGCACCGGGAGCAAGCGGACACGATCGACGGCGAGCTCGTGCCCGAGGGCCTGCTCTCGGCCGCGAAGCAGTCGTGGGACGAGGCGATCTCGCTCGGCGAGCGGCACGGGTACCGCAACGCCCAGGCCACGGTCCTCGCCCCGACCGGCACGATCGGTCTGATGATGGACTGCGACACGACCGGCATCGAGCCCGAGCTCGCGCTCGTGAAGACGAAGAAGCTCGTGGGCGGAGGCACGATGCAGTTCGTGAACCGGACGGTTCCCCGCGCGCTCCAACGACTCGGGTACGACGGGGAGCAGATCCAGGACATCGTCGGCTACATCGCGGAGCACAACTCGGTGAACGAGGCGCCGCACCTCAGGGCCGAGCATCGCTCCGTGTTCGACACCGCGATGGGCGACAGCCCGATCCA
Source organism: Actinomycetota bacterium (assembly GCA_035641735.1). Taxonomy (GTDB): domain Bacteria; phylum Actinomycetota; class UBA4738; order UBA4738; family HRBIN12; genus JAJNBA01. The sequence continues at coordinate 9,571 of DASQTT010000235.1, forward strand.
CTACATGGGGCACGTCCGGATGATGGCGGCCGCGCAGCCGTTCATCTCGGGCGCGATCTCGAAGACCGTGAACATGCCCGAGCAGGCCACGGTCGAGGAGGTCGAGCAGCTGTTCGTGGAGAGTTGGAAGCTCGGGCTGAAGGCGGTGGCGATCTACCGGGACAACTGCAAGGTGGCGCAGCCCCTGTCGGCCGACAAGAAGAAGACGGCCGAGGTCCCTGCGGACGGGGAGCCCCAGACGCTCCCGTGGTCGGCGAAGAAGCGGCTGCCTAGGTCGCGCCCGGCCAGGACGACGTCGTTCCGCGTCGGCGACGCCGAGGGCTACATCACGTCCGGCTCCTACCCGGACGACGGGCTCGGGGAGATCTTCCTGAAAGCCTCGAAGCAGGGCTCGACCCTGTCGGGGATCATGGACGCCTTCTCGATCGCGGTCTCGGTCGGTCTCCAGTACGGCGTGCCGCTGGAGGACTACGCCTCGAAGTTCATCAACATGAAGTTCGAGCCGAGCGGGATGACCGACGACCCCGACATCCGGTTCGCGTCCTCGATCGTCGACTACGTCTTCCGCCGGCTGGCCCTCGACAACCTCCCGCCCGAGAAGCGGGAGGCGTTGGGGATCCGGTCGATCGGGGAGCGCACGATCGAGGCCGCCGAGAAGACCGCCGCGGCCGAAGAGACGACGACGCCTGCCGAAGAGGCACCGATCCAGGTCTCGGAGGGAGCCGTGGTCCGTCCGATCGAGCTCGTCGCGAAGCCGACCGCGAAGGAGCTGGACGCGCCGCTCTGCTACCAGTGCGGCTCGAAGATGCAGCCGGCGGGATCGTGCTACGTCTGCGGGAGCTGCGGCAGCACCAGCGGCTGCTCGTAGGATAGGCGCGCTCGCGAGGCGGGCCGGTCGTAGGGAAGGCGATGTCGCACGACGAGCCGGGTCGGTTGCTCTCGTTCCACCACGTCCAGCTCGCGATGCCCCCGGACGAGGAGGACGCCGCGATCGAGTTCTACGGCGGTGTCCTCGGCCTCGAGGAGGTGCCGAAGCCGCCCGAGCTGGCCGATCGCGGCGGGGTCTGGTTCCGCTCCGGCGATCTGGAGGTCCATCTCGGCGTCGAGGAGGGCTTCCAGCCCGCGATGAAAGCGCATCCCGCGTTCCTCGTGGAGGACCTCGAGCGGATGCAGGCTCGGGTCGAGATGAGCGGCTACAAGGTGATCGAGTCCGAGCAGTTCTCGGGCTTCCGCCGCGTCCACGTGCGCGATCCCTTCGGGAACCGGCTCGAGCTGATCGAGCCAGCCTGATGGACCTGCCGTTCGCGAAGGTCCGGCAGGGGGGCCGGCTGCCGGAGGCCCAGCACCCCGGCGACGCGGGCCTCGACCTCCGGGCGGCCGAGGGTGCGACCGTCAAGCCCGGCGAGCGGGCGATGGTGCCGACCGGCGTGGCCGTCGCGATCCCCGACGGCCACGCCGGTCTCGTGCTGCCGCGTTCGGGCCTGGCCTCGAAGCGCGGCCTGACCCTCGCGAACGCGCCCGGCCTGATCGACGCCGGCTACCGCGGTGAGGTGATCTGCGCGGTGGTCAACCTCGATCCGCACGAGGCGGTCGAGATCGCCGCCGGCGACCGGATCGCCCAACTCGTGGTCGTGGGGCTGCCGGCCGTCACTCCGTCGTTCGTCGACGAGCTTCCGTCGTCGGCTCGGGGTGAAGGCGGGTTCGGTTCGACCGGTCGGACCTGAGACCTAGGGCTGGACCGAGTACTTCTTCGGGTTCCAGGACTCCACCCTTATGGCGCCCTGGAGCCCGGCATGGGCCCCCGTCCCGCCCGTGATCGCAAGGTGTCCGTCCCGGATGTCTCCGTCCTCGTACGGGAGGGCACCCTTCGCCACGATCGTGCCGGCGGGGAACCGCTCGCCGGTCAGGCGGAGGATCAGCGTGACGACGGCCGAGCCCTCGGACGTCGGGCGATCCGTCCGCTCCGTCTCCCCGACCACGTCGGAGCCCTTGTTCCCTCCCTCGACGTTGAACAAGGTCCCTCGCTTCGACGGTCCTTCGGCGCCGAAGTCCTCCTCTTCCTCGACCCAGACCTCGATCTTCGCTTCGCCCACGCTCATGTCGACACCCCTCCCGGGATAGGAAGCGTGAGCCTACGGCCCGAGTTCCGCCTGGCGCAAACCGATGGGGGTCATGCCTACACTCCGTGCTGTGCAGACGTGTCCGAGCTGTCGACGGGACAACCCGCCCGGCGCGAGGTTCTGCATGCACTGCGCCACGAAGCTCGAGCCGGGCGCGGCGGTCTCTCGGGAGGTCCGCAAGACCGTCACCGTCCTGTTCTGCGACATCGCGGGATCCACGGCGATCGGCGAGCGGGTCGACGCCGAGACGGTCCGCAAGACGATGTCGCGGTTCTTCGAGGAGGTCCGGGCGGTGCTCGAGCGACACGGCGGCACCGTGGAGAAGTTCATCGGCGACGCGGTGATGGCGGTGTTCGGGATCCCGGTCGCGCACGAGGACGACGCCACTCGCGCCGTTCGCGCCGCCGCCGAGCTGCAGCACGCCGTCGATCGCCTGAACGAGGAGGTCCAGCAAGCGCTGGGGACGCCGATCCGCGTGCGGACGGGGATCAACACGGGCGAGGTGGTGACCGGCGACCCCGCGGCGGGACAGGCGCTCGTTGTCGGGGATCCGGTCAACGTCGCGGCTCGGCTGGAGCAGGCCGCGGGGCCGGGCGAGGTCCTGCTGGGGACCTCGACCTACGAGCTGGTGCGATACACGGCGACGGCGACGGCGCTCGATCCGCTGGAGCTGAAGGGCAAACGCGATCCGGTTCGCGCCTACCGGCTGGAGTCGGTAGGTCCGCCCGAGGCCCGGCGGATCCTCGGATCGGCGCTGGTCGGACGGGGGGAGGAACTCGACACGATCCGCGACTGGTTCGAGGGCGCCGCCTCGGAACGGGCGTGCCGGCTGTTGTCGATCTTCGGATCGGCCGGCCTCGGGAAGTCGCGGCTCGCGCAGGAGTTCGTCGGCGCGATCGGCACGGACGCGATCGTCCTCACGGGGCGCTGCCTCCCGTACGGCGAGGGGATCACCTTCTGGCCGATCACCGAGCTGATCCGCCAGGCGTGCGGGATCACCGACGACGCCACGAACGAGGAGGCGCGCGAGAAGATCGCGGCCGCGACGCGCGGCGCCGAGGACGAAGAGGTGATCGCGGAGCGCGTCGCGGAGGTGGCCGGCTTCTCCGAGGCGACGTCCGGGCTGCGAGAGACGTTCTGGGGGATCCGCCGCTTCCTGGAGTGGCAGGCCCGGGTGCGGCCGGTCGCCGTGATCCTCGACGATCTCCACTGGGCCGAGCCGACCTTGCTCGACCTGGTGGAGTACCTCGCCGGCTGGAGCCGGGACGCGGCGATCCTCCTGCTGTGCCTCGCGAGACCCGAGCTCCTCGAGACCCGGCCGTCGTGGCCGACCGGCGCCGTCGAGGCCGCGTCGATCCACCTCTCGCCGCTGACACCGGTCGAGACCGAGGAGCTGATCGGGAACATCCTCGAGCCGGCGCTCCTCGAGCCGGCGACCCGCGAGCGGATCGCCGCCGCCGGGGAAGGCAATCCGCTCTTCGTCGAGGAGCTCCTGCGGATGCTCGAGGACGACGCCCTGCTTCGGCGCGACGGGGACGAGTGGAAGGTCGCCGGCGACCTGAGCGCCGTGCAGGTCCCGCCGACGATCCACGCGCTGCTCAGCGCCCGGCTCGATCGTCTGGACCCCGAGGAGCGGGCGGTGATCGGCAGCGCAGCGGTGGTCGGGAAGGAGTTCTGGTGGGGAGCCGTAGCCGAGCTCTCGCCGGTCGAGATGCATCCGAGGGTGGGAGCGCACCTCCAGACGCTCGTCCGGAAAGAGCTGATCCGGCCCGACCGGTCGAGCCTCGTCGGAGAGGACGCCTACCGGTTCCACCACATCCTGATCCAGGAGGCCGCCTACCGAGCGACCCCCAAATCGGTGCGTGCCGACCTGCACGAACGATTCGCCGACTGGCTGCAGTCGGCCCCGGGCGATCGCATCCTCGAGGTGGAGGAGATCCTCGGCTACCACCTGGAGCAGGCGTACCGGTACCGCGCGGAGCTCGGCGAGACCGGCAACGGGCTGCCGGGGCTGGCCGGACGCGCGTTCGCGAAACTCTCGGCGGCAGGACGTCGGGCGCTGGCGCGGGGCGACGTGTCCGCGGCGGTGAAGCTGTTGCGCCGGGCCGCCGCGCTCCCGATCGAGGCCGACACGGAGCGAACGTCCGTGAAGCCGGAGCTGGCCGAGGCGCTGATGGAGGTCGGGGATCTCTCCGAGGCCGCCTCCGTGATCGAGGAGGCGATCGACGACGCGGAGCGAGCGGGGCTCTCCGGCTTGCATGCGCACGCGGTCGTCGTGCGCTTGCTCCTGATGGGGATGACCGACCCGAAGGAACGGTCCCGGGCGGCGCTCGGGCAGCTCGACGAGGTGATCCCGACGTTCGAGGAGCTCGGAGACGACCTCGGCCTCGCGAGGTCGTGGCGCCTGCTCTCCGAGGTGCACATGAACCGGGCCCGCTACGCGGATGCCGACGACGCCCTCGAGCGGGCGGTGCGGCACGCGCGACGTGCGGGAGCGGCGTGGGAGGAGGCGGAGAGCCTCGGACAGTTCGCGGGCTCGGGTGCGTTCGGCCCCGCGCCTGTGCCCGAGGTGATCCGGCGCTGCGAGCTGATCCTCACGCAGGCGGCCGGCAACCGGACGGCCGAGGCGCGGGCGCTCCGCGCTCTCGGCACGATGCGGGCGATGGAGGGCGACTTCGACGAGGCCCGCGAGCTCGTCCGCCGGGGGCAGACGATGCTCGAGGACCTGGGCCTGCGTCTCCGTGCCGCGTTCGTCTCCGAGACGCTCGGTTTCATCGAGCGGCTCGCCGGCGACGACGAGGCAGCGGAGCGGGTCCTGCGCGACGGGTACGCCGTGATCGAACGTTTCCAGGAGCGCGGCTATCTTTCGACGCTGGCCGCGCTACTCGCGCACGCGCTCGTGGCCCAAGGTGATGAGGACGAGGCAGACGGTTTCACGAAGGTCAGCGAGGAGACGGCCGCCGAAGACGATCTCTCGTCGCAGGTCCTGTGGCGGAGCGCGCGAGCGCTCGTGCTTGCCAGGCGCGGCGACGCCGACGTGGCCCGCGACCTGATCGAGCGCGGGGTCCTGATCGCGGACTCCACCGACGACATCAACATGCGCGCCGATACGTTGCTCGAACTCAGCGAGGTGTCCCGGGTGGCGGGCCGTGTCGGCGAGGCAGCGGACGCGGCCCGCCACGCCCTGGATCTCTACCAGCGCAAGGGGAATCAGGTCTCAGCGGCGGCCGCCGAGGCCCGGGTCGCCTCGCTCGTCGGCGCCGCCTCGGAGGGCGTCGGCCCGCCCGCTTGACCCGGGCGCCGAACCCCGTTTAGTAGGATTGGTCCGTCTGCGGACGTGGCTCAGTGGTAGAGCACCACCTTGCCAAGGTGGG
>DASQTT010000236.1:0-4389 GCA_035641735.1 Actinomycetota bacterium
AGCGCGTACTCGTGGCTGTTCGGCGGCGTGGTCGTGGGAGCGCTGATCTGGCCGCTCCGCCGCGTGGCGACCCGCATCGCGGACCGGCTGGTCTTCGGTCGGCGAGCGACGCCCTACGAGGTGCTGAGTGACTTCTCCGACCGCGTCGCCGAGACGTACGCGGCCGAGGACGTCCTCGAACGGATGGCGAGCGTGCTCGCCGCGGGCCTCGGTGCCGAGACGGCCACCGTCTGGCTGCGAGATCCCGGCGGCTTCCATCCCGGCGCCACCTGGCCGCCCGAGGCGCCGCCGGACGACGCGATGCCGCCGTCCGCGATCGAGGTCCGTCACCGGGACGAAACGCTCGGAGCTCTGTCGGTCCGGATGCCGGCGAACGACCCGATGGACCCGACGAAGGAACGGCTGATCCGAGATCTCGCCGGTCAGGCCGGGCTGGTCCTGCGGAACGCTCGATTGATCGAGGACCTGAAGGCCTCGCGCCAGCGCCTCGTCGCCGCGCAGGACGCGGAGCGCCGACGGATCGAGCGCAACATCCACGACGGAGCCCAGCAACAGCTCGTCGCGCTCGCCGTGAAGCTGAAGCTCGCGGACTCGCTGGTCGGGACCGACGAGGAGCGTGCACACGCGATGCTCGCCGACCTCCAGGCGGAGACGACCCAGGCGCTCGAGGATCTGCGCGACCTGGCGCGCGGGATCTACCCACCGCTCCTGGCCGACAAGGGACTCGGTGCGGCGCTCGAGAGCCAGGCGCGGAAGTCGCCTCTGTCCGTTTCGATCGAGACGGACGGGATCGGCCGGTATCGGCAGGAGACCGAAGCGGCCGTCTACTTCACCTGCCTCGAGGCGCTCCAGAACGTCGCGAAGTACGCCGAGGCGACGGGCGTGACCGTTCGGCTCGCACAGGCGAACGGCACGCTCGCCTTCGAGGTCTCCGACGACGGACGGGGCTTCGACCCGGCCGCCGTCCACCACGGCACCGGACTCCAGGGGATCGCCGACCGTCTCGCCGCGCTCGGAGGCACCCTCACGATCGAGAGCGAGCCGGGGTCGGGAACGACCGTGCGCGGACGGATCCCGACGACGGAGGCGGCACGATGAGTCACCGCCCGGCGCGCGCGATCGCCGGGGGCATCGTGATCCTGAGCCTCGTTTCCGTCGCCCTGTCCATCCCGATCGGCCTGGCGTCGCGGGAGCGGATCGAGCCCGGCCAGATCGTGATCGTCGGAAACCCCGCCGCCCCGGACATGCGGAGCGCTCTCGCCGAGCTCGAACGAGAGCGCGCGGCCGGAGACGCGCTGACGGAAACCACGCAGGGGTTCAACCCCTTCTTCGGCGCGGTGGTCGTCCTTTTGATGCTCTGGCTCGGGGTCGGACTGCTGATCGTGTGGCGCCAACCCGGGAACTGGGCCGGATGGCTCTTCCTGATCACCGGCGCGCCGCTGCCCCTGCTGACGCTGGTCCAGGGACTGACGATCTACGGGGCCAAGGCCGATCCCGGCTCCGTGCCGCTCCTCGGGCTGTGGGCGACGATCGGTGAGTACCTCATCTATCCGATCGCCCTTCTGCCGCTCCTCTTCCTCCTCTTCCCCGACGGGCACCCGCCGAGCCGGCGCTGGCGTTGGGCCGTTCGCGGCCTCGTCGGAGGAACGGCCCTGTCCGTCGTCGGCTTCCTCGTCGCCCCGGGCCCGTTCAACGCTTACCTCGTGGACGGAATCCTCTACGAGAACCCGATCGGGATCGACGCCCTTGGCGGCGTCGCGCCGTTGGTGATCCTCGTCGGCGCGCTGGTCGCGCTTGCCTCGGCGTTCTCGACGGTGGTCGCGGTCCGCCAGCGGTTCAAGCGCGCTGCTGGGGAAGAGCGCCAGCAGATGCGGTGGCTCGTGTTCGTCGCCTCGCTCGCCGGCGGCTTCTTCGCGCTCCAGTGGATCATCGGGATCGCGGCCGAGCTCTTGTTCCGGGACGAGGACGCGCCGATCTTCGAGCTCTTCTTCGCGCTCACCGCGATCACGATCGTCGTGGGCGTCCCGACGTCGTACCTGGTCGCCATCTTCCGACACGGGCTGTGGGACCTCGATGTCGTCGTCAAGAAAACCCTGCAATACGGAGTCCTCGTCGCCGGCTTCGGGCTCGTCCTCGGGATCGTGGTGTTCCTGGCGCCGATGCTGTTCATCGGGGTGGGGGGCAGCGTCGATGTGCCCACGCTCGCGATCGCAGCGGTGCTCGCGGTGGGGTTCACGTTCGTGCGATCGCGGGCGCGTCGCTGGGCGAACCGGATCGTCTACGGCAAGCGGTCGACGCCCTACGAGGTGCTGTCGGAGTTCTCCGGACGCGTCGGTGAGACGTACTCGACCGAGGACGTCCTCCCGCGGATGGCACAGCTCCTCGGGGAAGCGACCGGTGCCCGGACCGCGCGCGTTTGGCTCCGGATCGGCGACACGATGCGTCTGGAGGCGGCGTGGCCGGAAGACGTCAGCCGTGACGGGGATGTGCCGATGCAGACCGACGCACTCCCCGACCTTCCCGGTGACGACGCGTTCGAGGTCCGGCATCAGGGCGACCTGCTCGGCGCCCTGTCGGTGACCGTGGCGCCCGACGACCCGATGAACCCGACGAAGGAGCGGCTGGCGCGGGACATGGCCTCTCAGGCCGGCCTCGTGCTCCGGAACGTCCGGCTGATCGAGGACCTCCGCGAGTCGCGACGACGGATCGTCGGCGCCCAGGACGTGCGCGCACGGAAGCTCGAGCGGGACATCCATGACGGCGCGCAGCAGCAGCTCGTTGCGCTCTCCGTGAAGCTGCGTCTGGCAGAAGGGATGGTCGAGCGCGATCCGACGAAGGCGCGGGCGCTGCTCGCCGAGCTCCAGACACAGGCGACGGAGACGTTGGAGGATCTGCGCGACCTCGCACGAGGCATCTACCCGCCCTTGCTCGCGGACCGGGGTCTCCCGGCGGCGCTGGAGGCTCAGGCGAGGAAGTCGCCGGTGCCGGTGACCGTTCATCCCGACGGGGTGGGTCGTTACCGGCAGGAAGTGGAGTCCGCCGTGTACTTCAGCTGCCTCGAGGCATTGAACAACATCGCGAAGTACGCGGAGGCCTCGTCGGTCAGGATCCGGCTGACGCACGCGGCGGGCGAACTTCGCTTCGAGGTGGAGGACGACGGCCGCGGGTTCGACCCGGCGGCCGCGGCACACGGATCGGGACTCCAGGGGATCGCCGACCGCCTTTCCGCGCTCGGTGGCACGCTGGTCGTGCGATCGCGGCCCGGTGAGGGGACGACCGTCGGCGGCCGGGTGCCCGCGCCGGCGTCCACGTGATGAGTCGCGCGAGGCGATGGGTGCCGTGGGTCCTCTACGGGGTCCTCGTCGGTCTCATGGGGGTCGCGCTCTGGCTGACGAGCGTGAACGACTCCTTCGAGACGTTCGTCCTGCTGGCGATCCTGATGATGCTGGGATACGGGACCGTCGGGGCGTTCCTCACGTCTCGTGGGCGGGGAGGGCTACTGGGCTGGCTGATGCTGACGCTGGCGCTCGGCTTCGTCCTGACGGGCATCACCGACGAGCTGCTTCGCTTCCGGTACGTGACCAGCCCCGGCTCATCGGTGCCGCTCGTCGGGATCGCGACGTGGCTCACGAACTGGCTGTTCATCTTCGTGATCAACCCGATCCTCCTGATCCTGCTGCTGTTCCCGACCGGACGGGTGCAGTCGCCCAGATGGCGATGGCTGCCACTGGCGATCGCGGTGACGTCGGCGGTCGCCGCACTCGCGACGATGCTCCGGCCCGGACCGATCGACTTCGACGGAGCCACGATCTTCAACCCGACAGGGGTCGTCGCGCTGAGATCGATCGTCGACGTCGTCCTCCCCGTCACGGACTTCCTCCTGCTCCTGGCTGCTGTGCTCTCCGTGGTCTCGGTGGTGCTCCGGTTCCACGCCGCACGCGGCGACGAGCGACAGCAGATCCGGTGGCTGGCCTATCTCGCGCTGCTCGCGATCGTCTTGCTGGGGGGAGCGATCGTGGCGGGGATCACGACGGGCGCCTCGCTCCTGAACGAGATCCTGTTCCTGGCCCTCTTCGCCGTCGTCGGCGCTGCCTTCCCGGTCGCGATCGGGTTCGCGATCCTGAAATTCCGGCTCTACGACCTCGATCTGGTCGTCAAGAAGACGGTCCTCTACTCGATCGTCGCCTTGCTCCTGGTCGGGCTCTTCCTCATGGCGGCCGCTCTGCTCGGCGGGGCGTTGATCGAGGCGGACCCCGCGACGATCCTCGCCTCGATCGCGATCGGTCTGGCGTTCTGGCCCGCGATCCGACTCGCTCGTCGTCTCGCCGATCGGATCGTCTACGGCGGCCGTGCGACCCCTTATGAAGTGCTGACGGACTTCTCGGAGCG
>DASQTT010000237.1:0-7931 GCA_035641735.1 Actinomycetota bacterium
CGAGCGGGGCCCGGTCGACCTCGTGTCCGCACGAGTAAACGTCGACCTGCTGGCTCTTCGGATCCTGGAACAGGTCCTCCCCGCCGAAATCGATATCTGCGAGGACGCCCTTGCCACAGACCGGGCAGCGACGCTCCGTCCCGCCCTCGTCGGTTGTCATCCCGCCCGTTGTACCCCATGCCGGGCAGGCCCAACCGGCGTTTGACCCGCCAGACGCCCGGGAAGGGATTGCGGCATGGGCGAACCCGGAGTCGGCGTGGCGCAGCGCTGGCTGCGCCGCGCCGACGCCGTCCAGCATGGACATGCGGTGTTGGCCTTCCCGGTCGCGACCCTGAAGAAATTCGGGGACGACCGCGCGAGTCAGCTCGCAGCGCTGATCGCCTACTACGGCTTCTTCTCGCTGTTCCCACTGCTGCTCGTCTTCGTGACGGTGGTCGCGATCGTCGTGCAGGACGACCTCGGTCTCCGGCGCCGCCTGATCGACTCGGCGGTCGATCAGTTCCCGGTCGTCGGTGAGGAGATCCGCGACAGCGTGAAGGGCCTCGCCGGTTCGCCCGTGACGCTCATCATCGGGGTCGTGGGTGCGCTCTGGACGGGGACCGCGGTCATCACGGCGGCGCAGCACGCGATGGACGAGGTCTGGGACGTCCCGCGCGCCGAGCGCCCTCCCTTCCTCGTGCGCGCGCTGCGGGCCCTCCTGCTCCTGCTCGTCTTCGGAGGAGGGATCGTCGTGTCCGCCGTGCTCGCCGGGCTCGGCGAGACGACGGGACCGGCCGGGACCGTGTTGCGCGTCGTTTCGACCGCCGGGCTGATGCTGATCTCCTTCGCCCTCTTCGCGATCGCGTACCGGCTGCTCACCGTGGCGCAGATCCGGTGGCGTGACGTTCTCCCCGGCTCCGCAGTAGGGGCCGTGGCGTGGACCGTCCTGCTGATGCTGGGGACCTGGCTCGTCGATCAGCAGATCCGGAACGCGAAGCAGGCCTACGGGGCCTTCTTCGCGATCGTGGTCGGCCTGCTGACGTGGATCTACCTCGCCGCGCAGGTCTTCGTCCTCTCCGCGGAGGTCAACGTCGTGAGGGCCCGGCGCCTGTGGCCCCGCTCCTTCACCGATCCGCCCCTCGAAGAGACCGACCGCAGGGCGCTCGCCGCTCAGGCGAAGGAGGAGCGCGCCCGGCCCGACGAACGCATCGACGTCCGGTTCGGCGATCGCCCGCTGGACGGTGATGAACGATGACGAGGCTGAAGCGGGTCCGATGCACCGCGCCGGGGATCTCCCGTCGACGACGGGGCCGCGGGTTCGTGTACACGCACGCGAACGGACAGCCGGTCCGCGACGAGGCGACCCTCGCACGGATCCGGTCCCTCGCGATCCCGCCGGCGTGGCAGGACGTGTGGATCTGTCCCGACGATCGAGGGCATCTGCAGGCGGTCGGCACCGACGCGGCCGGCCGGAAGCAGTACCGGTATCACGACGATTGGCGCGTCCGGCGCGATCGACAGAAATTCGACCGGGTGATGCGCTTCGGCGCGCACCTCCCCGCGATCCGCCGGGCGACCGCGCGGGCGCTGGACGGCCGCGGCCTCACTCGCGAGCGCGCCCTCGCCGGCGCGGTCCGGCTGCTGGATCTGGGCGCCTTCCGGATCGGCTCGGAGTCCTACGCCGAGACGAACGGGTCGTACGGATTGGCGACGATCCGGCGGAACCACGTCCACGTCCGGGGCGATGAGATCCGCTTCGACTTCCGGGCGAAAGGAGGCAAGCGGCAGGTTCAGGCGATCACGGACCCGGCGGTCGCTCGCCTCGCCCGCTCGCTGCTGCAGCGCAATGGCGGCGGGTCGGAGTTCCTCGGCTATCGGGAGGGCCGGGTGTGGAAGGACGTCCGGTCCGAGGACATCAACGCCTTCCTGAAGGAGCTGGCGGAGGAGGAGATCTCGGCGAAGGACTTCCGGACGTGGCACGCCACGTTCCTCACGGCGGTGCTGCTGGCCTCGGTCGAGGAGCAGCTCACGTCGGTCACGTCTCGCCGCCGGGTGGTCTCCTCGGTCGTGAAGGAGGTCGCCGAGATGCTCGGGAACACGCCGGCGGTCTGCCGGGCCTCGTACATCGATCCTCGCGTCATCGACCTGTTCCTGGACGGGGAGACCATGGAGCTTCCTCGGGGCGACCCGTCGGACGAGCGGTTCCGGCCGGCCGCCGAGGCGGCGCTGCTGCGACTCCTGGGCGCCGACGAGCGAACCGCGGCCGCATGACGACCTTCCGGCTCAAGTTCTTCGGCCCCGGAGCCGACCCGTTCGGGTATGGAACGCCGTCGGTGGGGGTATCTACGGAACATGCGGACACGCGACGACGACGGACTGTGGAGCGAGCTCGGCCAAACCCTGACGCTCTTCGGCATGGGCCTGGCGGTGGTCCTGATCGGGCTGCTGATGGGCCTCGGCCTCTAGACGAGCCGGAGACCGACCCGGCGGCTGGGGCGCAAGGATTCGAACCTCGACTAACAGGGCCAGAACCTGTCGTGCTGCCGTTACACCACGCCCCAGGAACCCGACCATTCTACCGGAGGCCCCCCGGCGGGTCTGGACGCCAAGAACGGCTCCCGCGCAGCGCTCGCAGGTTGACCCTCGCGCCGTGGCCTCGCTACGTTAGGAAGCAACCCCGACGACCCGGAAGGAGAGCCATGAACAAGGGCGGCTTGGTCAGCGAGGTCGCGAAGAAGACCGGGTTGAGCAAGGCGGACGTCGGTCGGGTGATCGACGCCGCGATCGACACGGTCCGGGAGACCGTGGTCGACGGGGAACGCGTGACCCTCGCGGACTTCGGCACCTTCGAACGGAAGCACCGGAACCGGCGGATCGCGAGGAACCCGCGTCAGCCCAACGTGCCGATCGTCGTACCCCCTCGTGACCTCCCGTCGTTCACCCCCGGGAAGGAGTTCCGGCATCAGGTCGTGAACCGAGGCGCGAACGTGCGGGAAGCGCAGGCCGGCTGAGTCTCAGCCGAAGGTCACGAGCCGGAGCGAGCGGGCGACGCCGCCGCCGCCCTGTTCCTCGGTCTCGAACTTCACCCGCTGCCCGATGCGCAGCGTGAGGATCCCCGATCCCTCGAGCGACGTCTCGTCGATCGCGATCTCCGCCCGATCGTCGGTGAGCAAGGTGCCGGTCCGCGCCGTCTCGTCGAAGTCCTTGATCGTTCCCTGATCCACGTCGCCTCCGTCAGATCCTGGCGCCGAGGCGGTCGGCGAGATCCATCTCCCGGCACACCTCGAGGGTCCTGCCCGGGCGCCGCGCTCGGAGCACCGTGAGGATATCGCCGGGCTCGTCGAGGTCGAAGGCGAGCTCCTCGCGATCCACGACCGCGGTCGGCAGCTCACGCTCGGCCGCCTCCTCGAGGTGGCGGCGGAATGAGTCGTGGCCGAACCGGCTGGGGATCGCGCCCGGTGGACGCCGGAGCAACAGGTTCGTCCCGCGCTCGTCGCTCGACGGGGCGAGCACGACCGGCCCGAGCGTGTGCAGTCCCGCGACGAGCGCCGCGTGCGACAGGAGCGGCAGGTCGGCGGGGAGGATCGCGAGCGCCTCGGCGGCCCTGGCCGTCGCCTCGTCCTCGACCTGCTGGATCGCCGCTCCGAGGGACGGCCGTTCCTCCGAGATCGCGTGCGCTTGGCGAGCCATCGCGATCTCGAGGACCTGCTCGTCCGGGGACACGACCCACGTCTCCCACCCGTCGAGCAGGTGGGTGGCGTCCAGCACGTCCTCGAACATCGCGAGGGTGAGGGCGGCGCGCTCGAGCGGCGTGAGGAGCGGCGAGAGCCGCGACTTGCCGTGGCCGAGCGACTTCACGGGGACGGCGAGCGCACGCACGGGCCGACCAGCGTAACGGAGGCCCGCGGTACGCTCACGGCCTCCCGACCGAGGAAGGCCGAGACGGAGCCCTGGTACCACGTCGCGAGGATCGCGGTGCTGCCCTTGCTGCGCGGGTGGTTCCGGCTGCGATACGAAGGCCTCGAGCGGATCCCGGAGCAGGGGCCGGCGATCGTCGCCTGCAACCACATCTCGTATCTGGATCCACTGACGAACGGCGACGCGGTCGATCGCGCCGGCCGGCGGGCACGCTTCCTGGCGAAGCAGGAGCTGTTCAGGATCCCGGTCGTCGGAACGGTGCTCCGAGGTGCCGGTCAGATCGCGGTCGCCCGCGGGTCCCGGGACGGCTCCTCGCTGGACCGTGCGGTCGAGGCGCTTGAGGCCGGCGAGGTCGTCGTGATCTATCCGGAGGGAACGGTCACGGATCGGGCGGACGGGCTCCCGATGCAGGGGAAGACCGGGGTCGCGCGGCTCGCACTGCGAACCGGCGTGCCGATCGTGCCGGTGGCGAGCTGGGGATCACGAGAGGTATGGCAGAAGTCGGGGAAGGGGTCGCTGCGGTTCGGCCGCCCGATCCTCACGAAGATCGGTCCGCCGATCCCGACGACGCGCGATCCGGACGCCGCGGCCACCGAGTGGCGAGCGCTGACCGACGACGTGATGGATGCGATCACCGATCTCGCCGCCGAGCTCCGTGACCGATATCCGCGCGCCTGGAGCGGGTAGGCTCGGGGCGTGAGCGTCCCCAAGCGTCGCTTCCAGACGCGCGCCGTCCACACGCAGCGGATCCCAACGATCGACCAGCAACCGTCGAGCGTCCCGATCTTCCAATCCTCCACGTTCCGGTTCGAGACCAACGAGCGATTCGCCAAAGCGCTCCGGTTCGAGGATCCGGCCTACGTGTACTCGCGTGGCTACGGGAACCCCACCGTGGACGCGTTCCAGGCCGCGATGGCGGACCTCGAGGAGACCGAGTCCGCCATCGCGTTCTCCTCCGGGATGGCGGCGATCTCGACGCTGCTGCTGACGACCACCGGTCAGGGCTCGCGGATCGTGGCGGGGAGCGCGCTCTACGGAGGAACCGTGTCGGTGTTGCGGAACATCCTGCCGAGGTTCGGCGTGGAGGTCACCTTCGTCGATCCCACCGACCTGGACGGCGTACGTGCTGCGCTCCCCGGCGCGTCGCTGTTCTACGCCGAGACGATCGCGAACCCGACGACGACGGTGCCGGACCTCGCCGCCCTGGCCGGGCTCTGCCGCGACGCCGGCGTCGCGTCGGCGGTCGACAACACGTTCGCGTCGCCGTACCTGTGCAATCCCGCCACGCTCGGGTTCGACGTCGTGCTGCACTCGGTGACGAAGTACATCGGCGGCCACGCGGATCTGATCGGCGGCGTCCTCTGCACGGACGAGGGTCGCTTCCGGCAGCTGCGGGACTCCATCGTCGATCTGGGTGGCGCGATGCAGCCGCTCGAGGCCTGGCTCGGGCTTCGCGGGCTGGCGACGCTGAGCCTGCGGATGGAGCATCACTCACGCTCGGCCGGGATCCTGGCGGCCGCGCTCGCGGAGCATCCGGCCGTCGCACGGGTCCGCTACCCGGGGCTTGCCTCCCATCCGCAGCACGCGGTGGCCGCCCGCCAGCTCCGGTTGCCCGGCGGCACGCTCGCGTTCGAGGTCGTCGGCGGGCTGGAGGCCGGAGCGAGGGTCGCCGAGGCGCTGGAGCTGGCGTGGATCGGCGGGAGTCTCGGAAGCGTCATGACCCTCGTGGCGCACGCCGCGACCACGACCCACCGTCAGCTGGATCCCGAGGCGCGCCGGGCCGCGGGGATCGGCGACGGGCTGATCCGGGTGGCCGTCGGGCTCGAGGATCCCGACGACCTGATCGAGGACTTCACGCGGGCCCTCGACAAGGCATGACGCGTCGCCGTGTCGCCGTGCTCTTCGGCGGGCGATCCGCCGAGCACGAGGTCTCCTGCCTCTCCGCCCGCTCCGTGATCGACGCGCTCGACCCGGACGAGTTCGAGGTGGTCCCGATCGGCATCACGAGGGAGGGCCGCTGGCATCGCCTCCCGCGGCCGCCGGCGCTGCCGTCCGAGACCGGCCGGATGCCCGAGGTGACCGACGGCAGCGGAACCGCGGTCGAGCTCGCGGGCGAGGGCACCTCCTCGCAGCTGGTGGCGCTCGACGGGTCGTCCCGCCAGCCGGTCGACGTGGTGTTCCCCGTCCTGCACGGCCCGTTCGGAGAGGACGGGACCATCCAGGGCCTCCTCCAGCTGGCCGGGCTCCCGTACGTGGGCGCCGGCGTCCTGGGATCGGCCCTCGGGATGGACAAGGACGTCCAGAAGCGGCTCTTCCGGGAGGCCGGCTTGCCGATCGGCCCGTTCGAACCCGTGCACGAATCCCAGTGGCGCGACGAGCCGGAGTCCATCGAGGCTGCCGCCGAGGCGCTCGGATTCCCCCTCTTCACGAAGCCGTCCACCCTGGGCTCGTCGGTGGGCGTCTCGAAGGTCGACGATGCCGGCGCGCTGGCAGCCGGTCTCGACGAGGCGTTCCGATACGCCCGTGACGCCGTGATCGAGAAGGCCGCGGTCGGTGCTCGGGAGCTCGAATGCTCGGTCCTCGGGAACGACGACCCCGTCGCGTCGGTGGCCGGGGAGATCGTGCCCGAGGGTCACGCCTTCTACGACTACGAGGCGAAATACCTCGACGAGCAGGGCGCCCGACTGCTGATCCCCGCCGACGTGAAGCCGGAGGTGATGGAAGAGGTCCGGCGGCTCGCGGTCGCCGCGTTCCGCACGATCAGGTGCGCGGGGATGGCGCGCGTCGACTTCTTCCTGATGGGCGAGGACCGCCTGTGGGTGAACGAGGTGAACACGATCCCGGGATTCACGTCGATCTCGATGTACCCGAAGCTCTGGGAAGCCTCGGGCCTGCCGTACCCGGACCTCGTGCGCCGCCTGCTCGACCTCGCGACGGAACGCCATGAGGCCGAGCGGAAGAGCACGGGGGTTCGTGAGCTCGGCGGCTGAGGGCTAGAGGTGGACGACGGGGCAGGTGAGCGTCCGCGTGATGCCTTCGATCGCCTGGATCCGAGCCACGACGAGCTTGCCGAGGTCGTCGACGCTGTCCGCCTCCGCGCGCACGATCACGTCGTACGGGCCGGTGACGTCCTCCGCCTCGGTGACGCCGGCGACGCCACGCACGGCGTTGGCGACCGATGCGGCCTTCCCCACTTCCGTCTGGATCAGGATGTACGCGTGAACCACCTGGTCCCTCCTCCGCTCCCTCCGGACCCGGCTCATGCTAGTCGTGGTCGCTCGGGGCGCACAACGCGGCTGCCATGATCGGCGGGATGTTCCGCGATCGGGAGGAGGCCGGTGACCGGCTGGCGTCCGAGATGGTCGAGCGGATCACCGATCCCGCGACCGTCCTGGCGATCCCCCGAGGCGGGATCGTGGTCGCCGCCCCGGTCGCTCGCGCCCTCGACGCCCCGCTGGACGTCGTGATCCCGCGGAAGCTGGGCGCCCCGGGGAATCCCGAGCTCGCGATCGGCGCCGTCGCGCCCGGCGTCACCGTGCTCCACGAGCGCGCGGTGCGACGGCTCCGGGTACCGCCCGAGTACGTCGAGCGTGAGGCCGCTCGTCAGCAGGACGAGATCGTGCGGCGCGAGGCTGCGTACCGAGGCGGCCGGGCTCCCGCGCCGATCGAGCGAAGGACGGTCGCGGTGGTGGACGACGGCGTGGCGACGGGAGCCACCGCCGTGGCGGCCCTCCGGTGGGCGCGCGCGGCAGGGTCTGCCCGCGTGATCTTCGCCGCTCCGGTCGGCCCGCCCGCCGCGCGCGCTCGCTTGGAGGCCGAGTGCGACGAGGTGGTCCTCCTGCTGGAGCCCGAGACGTTCTTCGCGGTCGGGGAGTGGTACCGGGACTTCGACCAGGTCACCGACGAACAGGTGATCGAGATCCTCCGACGGACCGGGTCGTGAACGTCTTCGAATGGTCGGCGGCGGCGGTCTTGGTGTTGCTGGGCATCCGGTCGCTCGTGCATTGGCTCGGTCGCCCCATCCTCTCCGATTC
>DASQTT010000238.1:0-3445 GCA_035641735.1 Actinomycetota bacterium
GGGCGCCGAGGCCGGCCTCTGTCGCGAGCTCGTCGAGCGGGTAGCCACGGCGAGCGGGGTCGATCAGGTACGCCGCGACCATCGTGTCGTGCTCGAGCGGGGGCGGATCGCACCAATCGTCGGCCCTCGCGATCGTCTTCCAGTCGTGGGCCACGACGGGACGCCCGTTGCGTGCGAGCGCGAACGCGGCCAGCGTCTCGGCCTCCGCGACCAGCACGTCCTCGCCCGCGAACGCAGCCACGGCGAGCGGACCACGCGCGGCGCCCTCGATGTCGAACGAGACCTGCCCGGTGGCGGACGCGGTCACCGTCGCGAGCGGCCCGTCGACGGCCGGCTCTGCCTCGGCCATCTCGTCCGCGGCGACGGGTTCCTCCGAGACGACCGCCTCCGCCGCGGCCTCCTCCTCCGCGGCCAGCTCCGCCTCGACCTGCTCGGGCTCCACGGGCTCGAGCCCCTCGCCGCCGGCCGCCGCCCCCTCGTCAGGGGTCTCCCCCGCCCGCAGGGCCGCCACCGCTACCAGCTCGCCGTCGAGCGAGCCCACCTCGGCCAGGGCGACCTCGCGCGCCTCGACGTTGACGACCTCCTCCACGCGCTCGGCCGGCGCCGCCTGGTCTTCGCCGAGCGCCTCCTCGAGGCGCTCCAGCGGCGCGCGCAGCTCGAACTCCCGGAAGGTCTCGCGCAGGCGTGAGCGGTCGGGCTCGCGGGCGACCACATGGTCGAGATCGACGTCGACGTCGATCTCCCGCTCGGCGGTCGCGAGCACCTTCGACACGCGGGCATCCTCGGCGTGCTCGGTCAGGTTCTGCTTGCGCTTGGCGCCGGAGATGCTGTCGACGTTCGTCAGGACGCCCTCGAGGTCGCCGTAGTCCTGGAGCAGCTGTGAGGCGGTCTTGTCGCCGATGCCGGGGACGCCGGGGATGTTGTCCGACGTGTCGCCCTTGAGCCCGACGAAATCGGGGATCAGCTCGGGCGGGATCCCGTAGCGGTCGATCACCGCCCGGCGGTCGTAGACCTTCGTGTCGGTGATCCCGCGGCTCGTCGCCATCACCCGCACCCCCGGCTCGATCAGCTGGAAGAGGTCGCGATCGCCGGTCACCACCATGACCTCGATGTCCTTCTCGCGCGCGCGGCCCGCGATCGTCGCGATCACGTCGTCGGCCTCGTAGCCGGGGACCTTCAGGTTGTCGTAGCCGAAGGCCTCGACCAGCGGGTGCAGGTGGGGCCACTGCTCGGACAGCAGGTCGGGCCGGTCACGCCGCCCCGCCTTGTACTCCTCGTAGACCTCCAGCCGCCCGGACAGACCGGCGTCCCAGACGACCAGCGTGGGCTTCGCGCCGTAGTCGGTGATGATCTTCACGAGCATCGAGGCGAAGCCGAAGATCGCGTTCGTGGGGAAGCCCTTGGACGTCGCGATCGATTCGGGCAGGGCGAAGAACGCCCGGAAGACGAGGCTGTTGCCGTCGATCAGGAAGAGCTCGCGAGGGGTCTCGTCGGTCACGGCTCAACCCTATCTATCGACCCCCCTTATCATCGGCCCTCTGCCCGCTCCCTCGGCACAGTTCTCGCTCACCCTGCGCGTCGCGCTCCCGCACCGGCCGGGTGGCCTCCTCGGCAAGGTCACGGCCGCCATCACGCGACTGGACGGCGCGATCGTCGCGGTCGACACCGTCGACCCCCGCGGCGAGCGCACCGTGCGCGAGATAACGGTCGAGTGCTCGAGCGTCGAGCACCGCGGCCAGGTGATATCGGCCGTCCAGGCGGTGCGTGGCGTCGAGGTCGTCGAGATCACGGACCGCACCTTCCAGGTCCACCGCCGCGGCAAGATCCACACCGGCCTGAACATGCCGGTGAGGTCGCGTGACGACCTCTCGATGGCCTACACGCCGGGCGTCGCGAGGGTGTGCTCCGCGATCGCGGAGAACCGCCAGAAGGCGTTCAAGTACACCATCAAGGCGAACACGGTCGCCGTCGTGTCGGACGGGACGGCGGTGCTCGGCCTCGGCGACATCGGGCCCGAGGCGGCGATGCCCGTGATGGAGGGCAAGGCGATGCTCTTCAAGGAGTTCGCCGACGTGGACGCCTTCCCGATCTGCCTGTCGACGAAGGACGTCGACGAGATCGTCGAGACCGTGGTCCGCATCGCGCCCACCTTCGGCGGCATCAACCTCGAGGACATCTCCTCGCCGCGCTGCTTCGACATTGAGCAGAGGCTCCAGCGCGAGGTCGACATCCCCGTGTTCCACGACGACCAACACGGGACCGCGATCGTCACGCTCGCCGCGCTGATCAACGCCTGCCGGCTCACCGGCCGTCGGATCGAGGAGCTCGAAGTGCTGCTGGTGGGCGCCGGCGCCGCCGGGGTGGCCGTCGTCAAGATCCTGATGGACGCCGGCGTCACCTCCATCGTGGCCTGCGACCGCTTCGGCGCGATCCACGCGGGCCGCGAGGACTACGAGGCGGGCTCGATGAACGCTCCCAAGCGCTGGCTCGCGGAGCACACCAATCCCGGCCGGCGCGACGGCTCCCCGCGCTCGTTGCTGGGGGGCAAGGACCTCTTCATCGGCCTGTCCGGCCCCGGGATCATCGACGCCTCCGACCTCGAGCGGATGAACCCGGATCCGTTCGTCTTCGCGATGGCCAACCCCAACCCGGAGGTGCCGCCGGAGCAGGCCGGACAGTTCGTAAGGGTCATGGCCACCGGCCGCTCCGACTATCCAAACCAGATCAACAACGTGCTGGCCTTCCCTGGCGTGTTCCGCGGAGCGCTCGACGTCCGCGCCCCCGCGATCAGCGAGGAGATGAAGCTCGCCGCCGCGCGGGGGATCGCGGAGACGGTCGAGGACGACGAGCTGGACGAGGACTACATCATCCCGAGCGTCTTCAACCGGGACGTGAGCCGTGCCGTGGCCAGCGCCGTGGCCGAGGTGGCGGCCCGTGAGGCCGCCCCCGAGCCCGAGCAGCCGACCGTGGAGCGTGCGGCGATCCGCTCGTGAAGGTCGCGGTCACAGGGGCCACGGGCACCATCGGTCGCGCCCTCGTCCGCGAGCTGACGGCTCAGGGCGATGATGTTACGGCGCTGTCGCGAAACGCCGTGCACGCCAAGGAGACGCTGGGCATCGAGGCGGTGGGCTGGGAGCGTCCCAAGTCCGAGCGGCCCCCTGCGGAGGCGCTTCGCGGCCGCGACGGCGTCGTGAACCTGCTCGGCGAGCCGCTGGCGCAGCGGTGGACCGAGGAGACGAAGCGTGAGATCCGCGACTCCCGCATCCTCGGCACCCGCAATCTGGTGGCCGCGCTCGCGAAGCTGCCAGAGGGCGAGCGGCCCCGGGTGCTGGTATCGCAATCGGCGGTCGGCTGGTACGGGGCGCGCGGCGACGAGCCGGTGGACGAGTCCGAGCCCCCGGCGAGCGGCTTCGAAGCGCAGTCGACGGTCGACTGGGAGGCCGAG
>DASQTT010000239.1:0-5732 GCA_035641735.1 Actinomycetota bacterium
TCGCGACGATCATCGCGGGGGCGTTCCGACGCGACCGCCGGTCGAACGCCCCGGTCCCGGGAAGGGCGCTCGGGCAGTCGGCGGAGAACGACGTGCACGACGCCGCCGGCGTGCTGGTGGCGGTCTCGGGGACCGCCGGGCTGTTCGCGCTGGCGCCGAAGCTCGCCGCGGACCCGTCGCTCGACGGGCTCGCCCGCCCGGCCCGTCACGCCGCCGTGGCGAGTCTCGGCCTGTCGGCGTGGTTCCTCCGAGACGTCGTCCGACCGTGGAACGGGGTCGTCCAGCGCGTGAGCGTCACGGTGCCGCTCGCGTTCATGACGCGGTTGGCCGTCCGGCTCCTGACCGAGCCCACTCACCACCGGACGTGAGCTCAGGGGTCTCCGACCGCGATGCGCGTTCGGTTCACGTCCTCGGCGATCGCCGCGACGAGCTCGTCGATCGATCCGAACCGGACCTCGTCGCGGAGCCGCTCCCAGAACGAGACCGAGAGCTGCTGGCCCCGGAGCTCTCCCTCGGGGAAATCGAGGAGGAAGGCCTCCACGTGGAGCGGCTCGACCCCGAACGTCGGGTTCGTGCCGACGTCGACCGCCGCCGCGTACCGGGAGCCGTCGAAGAGCTCGGCGACGCCGGCGTAGATCCCCTGACCCGGGAGCAGGAGCCGCGGCCACGTGCGGAGATTGGCCGTGGGGTAGCCGAGCCCCTTCCCGCGGCCCGCCCCGGACACGACCTCGCCGTCGACGACGTACCGACGCCCCAGCGCGGTCGTCGGCCACTCCAGGTCGCCGGCCGTGAGCGCCTCCCGGATCGACGACGACGACACGACTCGGCCGTCGATCGTGAAGAGCTCGACCTCGTCGGCCGTCATCCGGAGCGCCGCGCCGACCGCCGCGAGGGTGTCCACCGTGCCGGCGGCCTTGTGCCCGAAGGTGAAGTTCGCGCCGACCCGAGCGTGCACCGCGTGAAGCCCGGCGACCAGGACGTCTCGGACGAAGTCCTCCGCCGAGACCTCCGAGAGCTGCTGCGTGAAAGCCAGGACCACGAGCGCGTCGATCCCGCAGTCCTCGATCAGCGCCGCCTTCCGCTCGACGGTCGTGAGCAGCCGAGGCTCGCTCCCGGGCGTCAGGATCTCCCGTGGATGACGGTCGAACGTGACGGCGACGCTCCGAGCCCGCCGCTCGTTCGCCGCCTCGACGGTCCGCCGCAGCACCTGTTGATGCCCGAGGTGGACGCCGTCGAAGAACCCGACCGTGACCACCGATGGACCGTCGGGGACCGGCAGCGCCTCGAGGCCGCGGAGGATCTCCATCGCGACGGAGGGTAGCCGCCGGACGACGGTCCTCAGGAGGGCGCCAGGATCACCTGTGGTCGAGCGCGAGGGCCCTCGTCCTCGTAGAGGCCGATCACGCCGTCCGGGCCGAACACCGCGTACGGTCCGGCGATCCCGGCAGGGCCGAGCGGCCGGCCGTGCGACGCGGCCGCGGCTTCATCCGGATCGAGGTCGAGACGAGGGAGGTGCCGGATCGCGGTGTCGAGGGGCAGAGGCGAGCCGACGGCCTCGGGCGGCGACGCCTCCTCGACCCGGAAGGGTCCGATGGCGGTCCGCCGCAGCTCCGCCAAGTGCCCGCCGCTCGACACCGCGGTCGCGACGTCGGCGGCCAGGACCCGCACGTACGTCCCGCCCGAGCAGGTGACGCGGAATCGGGCGTCAGGGGGCTCGAAGGACAGGAGCTCGAAGCGATCCACGAGGATCGGTCGGGCCTCGGCCTCGAGCCGCTCGCCGCGGCGGGCCGCCTCGTACAGCTTCCGTCCGCCGACCTTCACGGCGCTGAAGGCGGGGGGAGCCTGGAGGGATCCACCCTCCAGTGCCCGCATCGCCGAGGCCACGTCGTCCCGCGTCGCGGTGACGGGAGCCGTGCGGACGGTCTCCCCTTCCGCGTCCAGCGTCGTCGTTTCGACGCCCAGCCGCATCGTCCCCTCGTAGGTCTTGGGCAGGTCGCCGAGGAACCGCAGCAGGCGGGTGGCCCGGCCGATGCCGAGCAGCAGCAGCCCGGTCGCCATGGGGTCGAGCGTCCCCGCGTGCCCGACCCTCCTGGTCGCGAGGGTGCGTCGCACGACGTCGACGACGTCGTGCGACGTGATCCCGGACGGCTTGTCGACCAGCAGGAGTCCCTCGGGCGCCGTCACGAGGCGCGGAGCGCCGCCACGAGCTCGTCGATCGTGCCCTGTGGGCCGTGCTCGCTCGTGTAGCCGGCGGCGAGACGGTGACCGCCGCCCCCGAGGGCGGCGGCCACCGCCGACAGGTCGTGCGCGCCGCGCGAGCGCATGCTCACCTTGAACCGGCCGTCTCGCTGTTGTTTCAGCACCACCGCGACGTCCGGCCCTCGAGCGGTGCGCAGGACGTCGATCACGTCATCGGTGTCGCCCGGCCGAACGCGCGCCTCCGCGAAGTCCGCTTGCGTGACGTACGTCCACACCACGCCCGGGTCCGATACCTCGGCCATGCGACCCAGCGCCACGGCGAGCAGCCGGAGCGCGCCGGGCTCCTGGTCCTCGTACAGGGCCCTGACGAGCGTCGCATGGTCGAAGTCGTGCTCCCGGAGCCGGGCCGCGATCCGCAGCGTCTCCGGCGTCGTCGCCTGGTACTGGAACCGACCGGTGTCCGTGACGAGCCCCGCGTACAGGCACACGGCCACGTCGCGGTCGATCGGACCGCCCATCGTCTCGATCAGACGGAAGACCAGCTCGCACGTGGACGACGCGTCGCCGTCGACGAGGCGGATCGTGCCGGACCCGTCGTTCGACCGGTGGTGGTCGATCCAGACCAGCTCGCGGGCGCGCGACGCGGGGCTGCCGAGCGGACCGAGCCGATCGAAGGACGCGCAGTCGCACGTGACCATCACGTCCGGCGCCTCCGGATAGGCGCTTGGCGGAACGAGCTCGTCGCTCCCCGGCAACAGCGACGCCCACCGAGGCACGTCGAGGGGCTCGTTCCCGTAGGAGCAGACGGTCCGGACCCCTCGTTCCCGCAGGAACGCCGAGAGCCCGAGCATCGCTCCGAGCGCATCGGCATCGGGATTGACGTGACAGGCGAGCGCCACGTCGGTCGCGGTGCCCAGCACGTCGGCGGCCCGGCGGATCTCCGCCTCACCCATCCGGTCCGCCCTCCTCGTGGATCCGCTCGATGATCTCGTCGATCCGCGAGCTCCGGACGATCGTCTCGTCGACCCGGAACTCGAGCTCCGGCGTGACCTTGAGCCGGACCTGCCGCCCGATGGCCGTTCGCAGGTGCGGTGTCGCCGAGCGGAGCCCGGCGGCGGTCGCGCGCGACTCCTTCTCGTCGCCGAACACGGTGTAGGAGATCACCGCCCGCCGGAGGTCCGGTGTCACGTCCACGCCGGTCACGGTCACGAACCCGATCCGCGGGTCCTTCAACCGCTGGAGCTCCTCGGCGACGATCTCCCGGAACTCCTCGGCGACGCGTTCCGTCCGCTGCGTCATCCGTTCCTCCTCGAGGACTACGCTCGCGCTGGGCGCGCTCGCTCCTTGAGTCCCCGTGCCCCTGCTCCTCGGGGACTACGCTCGCGCTGGCGCGCTCGCTTCTTGAGTCCCCGCACCCCCTCAGTCCTCCGGCGCGTGCATCGTGAGCTCCGTGTCGATCAGGTCAACCTCGGCGAACCGCTCGACGAAACGCTCGACCGAGTGCATCACCTTGCGCAGGTGATACCCCTCGGTGCCGACCGCCGCCACCCCGAGCTCGGCACGCTGCCACTTGTCGTGGTACCCGGTCTCGGCCACCGCCACCTCGAAGGAGCGGATCCCGTTCGTCAGGGCCTTCATCACGTGGCGCTTCTCCTTCAGCGACCTGCAGGCGGGGATCCGGACGTCGATCCGCAGCGCGGCCAGCAGCATCAGGAGATCTGGCGGGCGATCTCCTCCACCTCGAAGGCCTCGATCACATCGCCCTCCTTCACGTCCTGGAAGTTCTCGAGACCGATCCCGCACTCGAAGCCCTCGCGCACCTCCGAGACGTCGTCCTTGAACCGGCGCAGCGACCCGATCCGTCCTTCGTAGACCACGACGCCGTCGCGCACCAGACGGACGCTCGCGTTCCGCGGGATCGTGCCGCTCGTGATGTAGCAGCCGGCCACGACACCGAGCCTCGGCACGCGGAACGTCGCCCGGACCTCCGCCTCGCCGAGGACCCGCTCGCGCTCTTCGGGCTTCAGCATCCCTGACAACGCCGACTTCACGTCGTCGATCGCGTCGTAGATCACGCGGTAGAGACGGATGTCGACGCCCTCACGCTCGGCGAGCTCTCGCGCGTTCGCGTTCGGACGGACGTTGAACCCGACGACGATCGCGTTCGCCGTCTGCGCGAGCGTGACGTCCTGCTCGGTGATCGCGCCCGCGGCGGAGTGCACGAGGTTCACGCGGACCTCCTCCTGGGGCAGCTTCAGGAACGCATCGGTGAGCGCGCCGAGCGAACCCTGCACGTCGGCCTTCACCACCAGGTTCAGCTCCGGGATCCCGTGCCGCTCCTGCCGGCGGAGGAGCTCCTGCAGCGACGCCGGTCGCTGCGTGACCACCTCGGCGCCACGGACGCGCGCTTCACGCTCGGCGGCGATGTGGCGGGCCTCGCGTTCGTCCTCGACCTCTCGGAAGTCGTCGCCGACGTTCGGGACGCCGTTCCATCCGAGCACCTGCACCGGCTTGGCCGGTCCGGCGGCCTCGACCGGCCGCCCGTGCTCGTCGACCATCGCCCGCACCTTGCAATGCGTCGTCCCGCACACCAGCGCGTCGCCGACGTCGAGGGTCCCCTTCTGCACCAGGACGGTGGCCACCGGCCCACGTCCCTTGTCGAGGTGCGCCTCGAGGACGGAGCCGCGCGCGGGCCCGGTCGGATCGCCCTTCAGCTCGGCGAGGTCCGCCACGATCAGGACGGTCTCCAGGAGCTTGTCCAGGTTCGTGTGGGTCTTGGCCGACACGTCCACGAACTCGGTCTCCCCGCCCCATTCGGACGGCACGAGCTCGCGTTCGACGAGCTGCGTTCGCACCCGGTTCGGGTCGGCCTCGTCCTTATCGATCTTGTTCACGGCGACGACCACCGGCACGCCGGCGGCCTTCGCGTGGTCGAGCGCCTCCAACGTCTGCGGCATCACGCCGTCGTCGGCCGCCACGACCAGGACCGCGATGTCGGTCACCTGCGCGCCCCTCGCACGCATCGCGGTGAACGCCTCATGGCCCGGCGTGTCGATGAAGGTGATCTCGCGACCGTCCACGTGCGCCTGGTAGGCCCCGATGTGCTGGGTGATCCCGCCGAACTCCCCGGAGACCACGTCGGTCTCACGGATCGCGTCGAGGAGCCTGGTCTTGCCGTGATCGACGTGTCCCATGACGGTCACGACCGGCGGACGGGGCACGAGCTTCGACTCGTCGACCTCCTCGTCGAGCTCCTCGGACTGCAGCTCGTCCTCGAGACCGACGACCTCGACGTGGTAGCCCAGTTCCGTCCCGATGATCTGCAGGGCCTCGTCCGAGAGCGACGTCGTGGCCGTGACCATGTCGCCGGCCATGAACAGGATCTTCACGATCTCCGCCGGCGAACGGTCCGTCTTCTCCGCCAGGAGCTGCGGGGTGGAGCCCCGAACGACCTGCAGGACGGGGCCGGTGGGCTTCGCCGGCTCGGGAACGGGTGCCGGGGCCGGCCGCGCGGCCGGGGCGGGTGCCGGAAC
>DASQTT010000240.1:0-4555 GCA_035641735.1 Actinomycetota bacterium
AGTCGTACGCGCAACCGCCGATCCCACGGATGACGAACACGAACATCGAGAACGGCCAAGAGGATGCCGGGGCGATCGTCGAGGGGACCGAACGCGGCGTCTTCGTGAGCTCCCTCGGCGGCGGCCAGGTGAACCCGGCGACGGGCGACTTCGTCTTCGGCGTGTCCGAAGGCTTCCTGATCGAAGGCGGCAAGGTGACGACGCCGGTGCGCGGCGCGAACCTGATCGGCCGGGCGATCCAGGTGATGTCCGCGGTCGACGCCGTGGCCGGCGACTTCGACACCTGGGAGGGGGTCTGTGGCAAGGACGGGCAGCAGGCGCCGGTCGGGAGCGGCTCGCCAACGCTCCGGATCGGGAAGATCACGGTGGGAGGGACCGGTGCCTGACCTCCCCGATCTCTGTCGCGTCGCCGTCGACGCCGCCGAGTCCGGCGAGGCCGTCGAGGCCTACGCGGAGGAATCGCGCCACACGGAGGCGAGCGCCCTCCGCGGCGACGTCGAGGGGCTCGAGTTCGCGGAGTCCCGCGGGGTCGGGGTCCGCGTCATCCGCGACGGGCGACTGGGCTACGCGTGGGCGGCCGACCCGGACGCCGACGAGGTCCGTGAGATCGTCCGTCGCGCCCGGGAGAACGCCGCGCTCGCCGGTCCCGACGAGCACCAAGTGCTGCCCGAACCCGCGGCGTGGGAGCCGATCCCAGAGCTGTTCCGTGAGGCTTCGGCGGCCGTCCCGCCCGAGGCCAAGACGAAACTGGCGCTCGACCTCGAGGCCCGTGCGATCACGCGTGACCCGAGGGTGACGAAGATCGACGAGGCGCAGGTGGGCGACGCGGTGTCGCGCGTGGCGATCGCGTCCACCGCGGGCCTCGACGCCGAGTACCGCCGTACCGATGCGTGGTGCCTCGCGGTGACCCTCGCCGTCGAGGGCGACGAGACGCAGACCGGCTTCTCGTTCCGGATCGCCCGCGGCCTGGACGAGCTGGCGTGGGAGGAGGTCGCCGACGAAGCGGTCGAGCGCGGCGTCCGCATGCTCGGCGCGGCGAAGCCGCCGACGGCCCGGGTGCCGGTGATCCTCGACCCGTTCGCTGCGATGTCGTTCCTCGGCGTGCTCGCCGGCGCGCTGTCGGCCGACGCCGTCCAGAAAGGTCGGTCCCTCTTCGCCAACCTCGTGAGGGAGCAGGTCGGGTCCGACCTGGTGATGCTGGTCGACGACGGGACCAACGTCGACGGGCCAGGCGCCGCCCCGTTCGACGACGAGGGGGTCCCGAGCGGTCGCACCGAGCTGTTCACGAAAGGTGTCCTCAACGGGTTCCTGCACGACGCCTACACCGCGCACAAGGGCGGCACGGTCTCGACGGGGAACGGCAAGCGTGGATACCGGTCCGCGCCGGGCGTCGGCACGTCGAACTTCTACCTCGACGCCGGGACCTCGTCGCGCGAGGATCTCCTGCGGCGCGCCGAGGGCGGCGTGCTGATCCAGGACGTGAGCGGCGTGCATTCCGGAGCGAACCCGATCAGCGGCGAGTTCAGCGTCGGTGCGACCGGCCTCCGGATCGCCGGCGGGGAGCCCGCGGAGCCGCTCCGGGAGATGACGATCGCCTCGACGCTGTCGGACATGCTCGCGGCGATCACCGGCGTGGGCGACGACCTCCGCTTCTTCTCTTCGGTGGGGACACCCTCGGTGCTGATCGGTGAGATGACCCTGGCCGGCGTCTAGCGGGTTCTCTTCTCCACCTGCGGCCGGCCCTGCGCCGGACGATCAGATCGTCGCGTCGCGGACGTTCGTGGCGATCAGCGCGAACACCACGGCGGCGAGCGCTACGCGGTACCAGAGGAACACGGTGAAGTCGTGACGCCGGAGATAGCGCAGGAGCCCCCAGATCACGACGAACCCGCTGATCGCCGACGCCACCAGCCCCGCGACGAACGCGCTCTCGTGCCCCTGGAATCCGGTGCCGGCGAGATCGATCGCCTTGTAGAGGCCGGCGCCCGCGATGATCGGGAGCGAGAGCAGGAACGAGAAGCGCGCGGCCGACTCTCGATCGAGGCCCATCGCGCGGGCCGCCGTGATCGTCACGCCGGAGCGGGACACTCCGGGCTGCAGCGCCAGGGCCTGGGCGGTGCCCAGCAGCAGGCCGTCGCGCGGTCGGATCGAGTCGTACGCGCGACCGGAGCGCGCGCGGCGGTCGACGAGAACGAGCAGAAGCCCGAAGACCACCAGCATCACCGCGATCAACCACGGAGCTCCGAGGCGCTCCTGGATCACGTCCTCGAACGTCGCGCCCACGACGGCGCCCGGGATCGTGCCGAGCGCCAATGCCCACGCGATCCGCTCGTCGGAGGACGCGATGCGTCTCGCTCCGATCGATCGGAACCACGCCGCGGCGTACCGCGCCACGTCGTGACGGAAGTACACGAGCGCCCCGATCAGGGTCCCGACGTGGAGCGCCACGTCGAACGACTTGCGGACGTCGGCGTCCCCGATCAGCACCCAGCCCAGGATCCACGGGACGAGGATCAGGTGTCCGGAGCTGGAGACCGGAGCGAACTCCGTGGCGCCCTGGACGAGACCGAGGACGATCGCCTGGAGGGTGTTCACACGGTCCTTCCGACTCGAACGGTCCGCAGGATGCTAGCGGCCGCCCGGTGAGACGGCGCTCAGGCCGGCGCCAGGACCGGTTCGTCCGGACTCCGAACGCCGATCGAGAGCGTGGCGAAGGTGGCCGCGAACGCCAGGCGATCGGCCTCGTCGGCTCCGGCCAACACGAGGAGGCCGACGGCGCCGGACCCATCGCCGCCCAGCGTCGACGTCTGCGCTCGATCGATCGCCAGCACCTCGAGGCCCTCGGCCGTCACCTCCGTGTGCGCGCCACCACCGCCGAAGGTCGCGAGGACGTCGACACGATCGCCCGGCTCGACCCCCACGGTCGCGGCCACCGGCACCTGCACCGCGCGCATCCCGGCCGGGACCAGGGAGGCGATCCGGCCCGCGCTGCCACCGGAGAGCCGGAGCTGCGTGACGACCTCCCCCTCGGCGAGGTCCGTCACGGCGATCCGCCCGACGGCACGCGCCGGATCGCGCAGGGCGCCCGGTGGAACGAACCGGCTCGGGAGGGTCGCGGTCGAGAGGACGTCGTCGGTGAGCTCCACCCCGCGGGAGACGTCACGCGCCGCGACGACGACGGATGTCGGCGGTCCGCCGTCGGGACGGCTGGCCTCGAGCCGCCGCGCGTACGCCCTCATCACGAGCGCGGCGCTCGCCGCGCACGCCATCGACACGCAGAGGAGCACGAACGAGACGCGAGGCATCTTCCGACGGAGGAGCATCGCGCGACGCTATCGCGCGCGGCGAGCCCGCTCCGTGACGACGGTCACTCGACGGGCCGCAGCCCGCCTCGCTCACCCTTCGGTCGCTCGAGCGGCATCGTGCGAACGCGGAACTCCTCGAGCGCGTCCTTCCCGACGATCGCGCCGACGGATTCCCGCAGGCGGTCGGCGAGCTGCTCCGGGTCGTCGCTCGTCACGAACCGGAGCTCCACCGTGATCAGCCGCTTGCCGGCCATCAGACGTGGCCCGTTCCGGCCAGCGCCGTGGCGCAGGGACAGGTCCGTTCGGCCGGAACGGTCGGGATCGCGGCGGCGAGGAGGTCGCGGAGCTTGTCGATGTTCTCGCCGAAGACCTTGAGCACCTCCTCGTGGGTGACCGGCTGGATGTCGTCCACCCCGACGTCGTAGTCGGTGACGAGCGCGACGGTGCCGTAGCAGAGCTCCAGCTCACGTGCCAGCGTCACCTCGGGGAACTGGGTCATCCCGATCACGTCGCAGCCGAGCTGCGAGAACATCCGCGACTCGGCGGTGGTCGAGAACCGAGGTCCCTCGATCACCACCATCGTCCCGCCGTCGCGATGCGGGATCCCGAGATCGGCCGCCCCCTTCACCAGCACCTCGCGGAGCGTCGGGCAGTACGGATCGGCGAACGAGACGTGCGTGGTACGGGGCCCGTCGTAGAAGGTCGTGGGCCGGTTCTTCGTGAAGTCGACCGCCTGATCGCACACGACGAGCGTCCTGGGCTCGATCTCCCTGCGGAGCGATCCGGCCGCGCACGGACCGAACACGCGCGTCACGCCGAGTTCCTTCAGCGCCCACAGGTTGGCGCGGTAGGGGACCCGGTGAGGCGGGAACCGGTGGTCCGTCCCGTGTCGGGGCAGGAACGCGACGGGGCGGCCGCCGGTCGCACCGATCGTGACCGGCCCGGACGGTGTCCCGAACGGCGTGTCCATCTCCACGGTCTCCGCGTCCTCGAGGAAGCGGTAGAAGCCGGTGCCGCCGATGATGCCGATCTCGGCCCTCGGCTCGGTCACGACGGGGCCGGCTCCTTCTTCGACGTCGTCGGGGCGGGCTTCGCATCGTCCTTGGACGACGAGCCTTCCTTCGCCGCGGCCGGGGCCGATTCCTTCGCCGGCTTCTTCTCCCCGCCCTCCTCGGACTTCTTCGATCGCTTCCCGTGGTCCGTCGCGTAGAAGCCGCTGCCCTTGAACGAGATCGCGGGTGGGGCGAACA
>DASQTT010000241.1:0-7050 GCA_035641735.1 Actinomycetota bacterium
GGAGCGAACGTAGCCCCGAGGGACGGGGTTCGGGGCTCAAGCAGTGAGCGACGAAGGAGCGAACGTAGCCCCGAGGGACGGGGTTCGGGGCTCAAGCAGTGAGCGACGAAGGAGCGAACGTAGCCCCGAGATAAGCGGAGGAGCCGGCCTGTAAGCCGGATCCTGTGCCGGGACCGAAGTCCCGGCGGCGGCCATCTCTCTCGGCGCGCAGGCGAGTCTCCCCGCCGCGCCGCCGCGTCGCGGTTCACCCGCGCCGTGCGGCCTACCCGGCAGCTCGGGCGGGCCGCCCTCGAACGCTGCCTGCTTGGCCTTGCTCCGGGTGGGGCTTGCCGAGCCGGCGCGGTCGCCCGCGCCGCTGGTGCGCTCTTACCGCACCGTTTCACCCTTACCCCCGAGGAGGCGGTCTGCTTTCTGTTGCGCTATCCGCGAGGTCACCCCCGCCTGGGTCGCCCCCAGCACCCTGCCCTGTGGAGTCCGGACTTTCCTCGACCGCCGAAGCGGCCGCGGCCGCCCGGCCGGCTCCTCCACCGAGAAGGGTACCGAACCACACCTACCGCTCGCCGGCGAGCCAGGCGTCCACGCCCTCGTTCGCGAGGCGGTCGGCCTCCTTGTTCAGCTCACGTCGAACGTGCTCGACCGAGACGCGATCGAAGCCGGCCACGAGGTTGCGCGCCCGGCGGTGGAGCGGCTGGAGATGCGGGCTCTTGACCCGGTAGCGGCCGGTGAGCTGGTTCACCAGCAGCTGGCTGTCCGAACGCAGCGTGACGGTTCGGGCCCCGAGCTCCTGGGCCAACGAGAGTCCCTCGATCACGGCGGTGTACTCGGCGACGTTGTTCGTGGCCTCGCCGATCCCTCGGGCGATCTCGGCGACCGGCGAGGCGTCCTCGGTGGTGATGTGGACGCCGATGCCGGCCGGCCCCGGGTTCCCGCGAGCGGCGCCGTCGCAGGCGACGATCAGGTGACGAGGATCCGGCGGCAGTGTTCGCACCTCTTCGGACCATCGGCGCGCTTCAGCCGGTCCACGTAGACCGAGGAAAGCTGCTCGTGGCATCCCTGGCAGACGCCGTCGACGAGGGCGACGGCCGCCACGCCCTTCTTCTGCGGCCGGAGGTCCTCGTACAGCTCCAGGTACTCGGGGTCGATCGCGGCCGCCAGCGCTTCGCGGGCCTCGCCACGCTCCTTCAGCTCCGTGCGCACCCGGTCGAGGTCGTCCGCAGCCGCCGCCTCCACCTCGTCGACCTTCGCGCGGAGCGATTCCGACCGCTCCCGCGCAGCGCCCTCCTCCTTCTCGAGGTCCTCTCGCATCTGCATCAACGTCAGCAGCTCGTCCTCCCGGTCCCGGCGCCGGCGCGACAGGTTCTCGACCTCGTGCCGGATCGAATCGAGCTCCCGCGCGTTCGCGATCGAGCCGTCGTAGAGGCGTCGCTCCTCGGCCGAGGCCTTCTGGGTCATCGAGTCGATCTCGTGCTCGAAGCGGTGCTGATCGCGGGCCAGCTCGTCGAGCTTGAGCCGGAGCTCGCCCATCTGTCGTTCCGCCTCGTTCGCCTCGCTCCGCGCAGCCAGCAGGTCCGCTCCGCCCTCGAGCGCCCGGAGCCGCGCGTGGAGGCGATCGATCGCGGTGTCCAGCTCTTGAACCTCGAGGAGGGGGCGCGCCGGGTCCATGCGCGCCGAAGCGTAGCCGATGGGTCCGCGGACCTCGGACGCGCGGCGGCTACCCTCGCGGCGTGATCGACGAGGCGAAGGGCCGGATCGCGTTCGTGACGGGCGCGGGCAGCCCGTCCGGGATCGGCTTCGCGACCGCGCGCGTGCTCGGGCGGGAGGGGGCGGCCGTGGCGATCGCCTCGACGACGGAACGGATCGAAGAGCGGGCGGACGAGCTTCGCCTCGTCGGGATCGACGCGCTCGGGGTGGTGGGCGACCTGACCGACCCCACCCGGGTGCGCGAGGTCGTCGCCGACGTCGTCGAACGTTTCGGGCGGATCGACATCCTCGTGAACAACGCCGGGATGACGCACGTCGGCCTCGAGCAGAGCGATCGTGGGTTCCTGGAGCACGACGAGCGCTCCTGGAACCGGGAGCTGGCGATGACCCTGGGATCGACCGCTCTCGTGACCAGGGCGGTTCTCGCGGGGATGCGGGAGCGAGGCTGGGGACGGATCGTGATGGTCTCGTCGGTCACCGGCCCTTCCGTGGTCACGAAGGGATCTTCCGCGTACGCGACCGCCAAGGCGGGGATGGACGGGCTCATGCGAGCGCTGGCGATCGAGGTGGCGGACCGCGGCGTGACCGTCAACAGCGTTCAGCCCGGCTGGATCGCGAGTGGCTCGCAGACGCCCGAGGAGGCGACCGCCGGACTCCATACACCGGTCGGACGCTCGGGGACGCCGGAGGAGGTGGCCGAGGTGATCGCGTTCCTCGCCTCGGAGCGAGCGAGCTACGTGACCGGCACGACCGTGGTCGTGGACGGAGGGAACGTGATCCAGGAGGCGAAGGGCCCGTAGAGCCCGGCCGGATGGCGCTCCCCCAGGGACGTCGGGTCGTGATCGTCGTCGTGGCGATCGCGGTCGCCGCAGCCTGCGTCGCGCTCGGCCTGTGGCAACTCCGGCGACTCGACGAGCGCCGCGCCGCCAACGCCGCGGTCGTCGACGCGCGGTCCGGACCCGCAGTGACCGTCCGTTCCGCCGACGACGTCAGCGCTCTCGCTCCGTACCGCCGGGTCGTCGCTCGCGGCACCTACGACGTCCAGGGGGAGGTGATCGTCTACGGACGGGCGCTCGAGGGCCGGCCGGGCCACCACGTGGTTACACCGCTCGTCCTCGAGGACGGCTCGGCCGTCCTGGTGATCCGGGGATGGGTGCCCTTCGAGATGGACTCGGCGCCCGTCCAGGCTGCCGCCCCCAGCTTCCTCGACGTCACGGTCGAGGGGTTCCTCGTCCCCGCGGAGCCGACCGAGAGCCCACCGCCGGATACCCGCGGCGTCGTCCGCACCCTCGACCCGGACGCGATCGCCGAACCCCTCCCCTACGACGTGGCCCCGCTCGCGCTGCAGCTCGAGGCGCAACGGCCGCCGCGGTCCGCGACCCCCGTTCCGGTCGGGCCCCCGGAGCTCTCCGAGGGGCCGCATCTCTCCTACGCGATCCAATGGTTCTCGTTCGCCGCGATCGCGCTCGTCGGCGCGGCGGTGCTCCTCCGTCGCGATCGCCGCACCGCTAGGCCAGCCCCTTGACGAGCAACCCCGCGACCGCGCTCGCGAGGATCACCGGCACGACGTGCCAGCGGAACCGCCAGATCGCGACGAAGGCGGCCACGGCGACGGCCACGGCGAACGCGTCGATCGACGACCAGACGGGCACGGGCATCTCCCCGCCCAGGACGTCGGCCGAACGGACCTTCGCGAACAGCGTCACGACGCCGAACGTCACGGCGAGGTTCGCGATCACGCCGACGACGGCCGCGGTCACCGTCTGGAGCGCGGCGGCGAGCCGGCGACGACCTCGGATCCGCTCGACGTAGGGAGCGCCGAGGAAGATCCAGAGGAAGCACGGCGCGAACGTCGCCCACACCGTGACGGCGGCTCCCAGGATCCCGGCAACCAGGGGCGGGAGCCCGCCGGGATGCTGGTACGCGCCGACGAACCCGACGAATTCCAGCACCATGATCAGCGGCCCCGGCGTGGACTCCGCCAGGCCGAGCCCGACGGCCATCTGCCCGGGACGCAGCCATCCCAAGACGCCGGTCGCCGCCTGGTCGACGTAGGCCAGGACCGCGTAGGCCCCTCCGAACGTCACGAGCGCCGCCTTCGAGAAGAACCACCCCATCTCGGCGACCGTGCCCGCATCGCCGCGCCACGCGGCGACGGCCACGATCGGTCCGAGCCAGACGAGGAGCCCGACGGCCAAGACCACGACCGTCCTTCCGACCGTCGGCGCCGGACCCGCCGCCGCGGCCGCGGCCGGGGCGGCCGCGCGCTCTTCCACCTCGCGACCGACGCCGACCTCGAAGAGCTCCGGCCTGATCCCGCCGCCGACGTAGCCGACGGCCAACGCCACCCCGACCACGAACGGGAACGGGATGTCCAGCACGAAGATCGATACGAAGGACGCGAGCGCCACGCCGAGCATCACGCCGTTCGCGATCGCGGTCCGGGCGAGACGCAGCATCGCGGCCGCGACGATCGCCACGACCGCGGCCGCGATCCCGGCGAATACGCCCGCGACCCAGTCGAGCTCCCCGTGGGTGACGTAGACCCACGACAGCCCGAGCAGGACGAAGAAGCTCGGGAGGACGAACGCGATCCCGGCGACGAGACCGCCCCGGATCCGGTGGAAGAGCCAGCCCACGTACGTGGCCAACTGCATCGCCTCGGGACCTGGAAGGAGCATGCAGAAGCTGAGCGCGTGGAGGAAGCGGCCCTCGTCGATCCAACGGCGCCGTTCGACGAGCTCCTGGTGCATCAACGAGATCTGGCCCGCCGGACCGCCGAAGTTCACGAATCCGAGCCAGATCCAGAATCGAGCCGCCTCGCCGAACGTCGGGGCGACCGCGACGGCCGGCGATCGGTCCGAGGTCACAGTTCGACGGGCGACCAGGCCACGACGGATCCGTCCTCGACGACGAAGGTGGGCTCCTCGGCGTCGAGGTGTTGCACCCAGATCCCCGCGCGCCCCCCGATCAGCCCCGGGAAGGCGAAGGAACGCCCGTCGGGCGACCAGAGGGTCATCGACTGCGCGTACTGCCCGAAGAACGGGACGTAGTCGCGCAGGTAGGTGGGACTCGGCAGGAACGTCGGGCCGACCGTCCTCGCTCCTCCCCCGTCCCACACCTGCCAGCGGTGGGTCGTCGGATCCCCGGTCTCCTCGAGCGTCATCAGCAGGAGCCGTCGTCCGTCCGGGCTCCACTGGAACGCCGTGACCGGAAGGTCGCTCACCCGCTCGCTCCGTCCGGAGTGGAAGTCGACGACTCGCACGGAGCCGAGGCGATCGTCGGCGTCCACGCGGTACGCCACATGCTCGGCGTTCGGGCTCACCACGAACTCGATCGCGCCCCGGAACCGGACGAGCTCGCTCGTGCGATCGCCTCGCCGCACGACGAGGCTCTGACGCTTGCCCTCGGCCACGGCGTAGACCAGCCGCCCGTCGGGCAGCCAGACGGGCGCGTGGAACACGCCCGGCGCGTCGCCGACCGGGGTCAGGTTCCCCTCGAGATCGATCTGCCCGAGCGTCTCTGAACCGACGTGGATCAGCAAGCCGTCTCCCTCGGGGGACCAGGACACGTAGAAGGGCTGCCCGACCCCGAGCGTCCGTGCCGACGGGCCGCCGGTCGCGCCGGGCTCGGCGATGCCCATCCCGATCCCGCCCTCGTAGCTCCCGAGATAGGCGACCCGCGACGACGTGGGATCCCATCCGAGGAAGAACATGCCGGTGTCGACCCGGACCTCGCGATGACCGGTCCCGTCGGGACGGCTCGTGACCAGCTGCGAGGCGCCGGCCGGTCCACCGGTGCCGACCTCGACCCAGGCCACGGTCTGGCCGTCCGGCGCCCAAACCGGCTGGCGCGCCTCCACGTCGAGCCCGCCGCCCTGTCGCAGCACGACCCGAGACCCGCCGTCCGGTGCCGTCGTCAGGACCGTCCCGTCTTCGGTGAGGACGAGCAGCCGCATCCCGGTGGGGACACCGGGAAGCACGTCGACCGATGGCGCCGGTTCCGACGGCCCGTCCGACTCGCCCGTGCACGCGGCGGCGAGGAGCCCGACCGATGCGAGCACGGCGAGGATCCGCTTCATCCCCTCGAAGCGTACGCCGGTCGAGGGAGGGTGGTGGCCTAGCCGGGAGGGTCTCGCCGACGACGCATCCGCGACGGATAGCCGGTCCTCGCGGCATCGAAGATCGGCAGGCCTCGCTCCGCCGCCAGCCGGCGGAGATAGGCGTCCTCGCGGAGCTCGAAGCGCCGCCATTCACCCACGGCGTCGACGAGGACGACCGACCTGGGACTCATCACGGTCTTCGGCTCCACGTATGCCTCCACGCCCCCGTGGGTGTTGAGGAACTCGAGGATGTCGTCGCGCCGCTCCTCGGGCCCCCCGATCCCCTTCAGGCGACGGCGGACCTGCTCGGTCCTGGCGTCGAAGTCGTACACCCCGGGGCCTCGCGCGGTCCGCCGGACCGGACGGCGGGCGGCCGCCGCCCGAGCCCATCGGAGGAGGACGCTTCCCAGCGCCAGCACGATCACGATCGCGATCAACAGCGGCAGAGCGCGGATCATCCGCGCACGATAACCTGTGCCGTCGCACGACCGGATGGGAGGGGATCGATGGCCGAAAGCATCTATCGGGTGACCGAGGTGATCGGAACGAGCCCGACGTCGTGGGAGGACGCGGCCAAGAACGCGGTGGAGACCGCGGCCCAGACCCTCCGCGACCTCCGGGTCGGGGAGGTCGTGAGACTCGACGTCACGATCGATGACGGCAAGGTCACGAACTACCGGGCCCGGGTGAACATCTCCTTCAAGTACGAGGGCACGTGATGAGCGACGAGCACCCACCGCTGGACCTCCTCCGCGAGGACATCGAGAAGCTGGTGCTTCTCGAGGAGGTCGCGGAGCGGCGCCAGAAGATGATCGAGCAGCGGCTCGACGAGGCTCTCGCTTCGGGGATCGACGCCGAGACGATCCGCAAGGAATTGAAGCTCTCGAAGGATTCCCTCCGACGGCTCCTCGATCAGGACCCGCCGGAGCTGGCGGAGCGGCTGGGTATCTCCGAGGAGACCGCGGAGAACCTCGTCGAGCCGCTGAGCTGAGCTCTTCCCTTTCGCCGACGGCCGCATCCATGGCGCCCGCTTCCTAGGACTTCCGGCGTACGCGAAATCGGACGGCAGGGTGTTCAAGTTCGACCGGCCGTCGGATGATTCGCCGAGGTCGTCCCCCTAGCGTGAGCTCACCCTGCGTCCTACAGCGCCGCAGGCCCGTTGCCGCCAAGTTCGGAGGGCTCATCGCATGGCGAAGGCTCCATCGGTCGCAGTGGTTCGATCGACCCGAGGCCAACACGATGGAGGA
>DASQTT010000242.1:0-4010 GCA_035641735.1 Actinomycetota bacterium
CAACTTCGACAACCAGGATGAATTCGCACACAACGTGTCGATCTACGCCGACCCTGAGTACTCCAAGCCGGTGCAGCAGACGCCCTTCGACGAGACCGCACCTGTCAGCGAGTCGGTCACCTATGACTTCGACCCGATCCCGGAACCGGGAACGCTCTACTTCCAGTGCGACTTCCATCCCCAGCTCTCGATGCGAGGGGTGTTCGCGGTGGTCGAGGGCGAAGGCGGCGGCGGGAACGGTGGCGGAGGAGGCGGCGGCTAAACCCCCGCGCCAACCGGGCTCGACAGAGGCCGGCGCTACGATTGACCGGTGACCCTCATCAGGCCGGAGTCGTCCAGCATCCCGGACGCCCCCGGCGCCTACCTCTTCCGTGACGAGGACGGCAGGGTGATCTACGTCGGCAAGGCGGGCTCCCTGCGGAAACGGCTGGCCAGCTACTGGTCTCGCCCCCTGCACCCTCGGACCGAGGCGATGGTGGACGCCGCGGCGAGCGTCGAGTGGATCGTCGCGTCCGGCGAGGTCGACGCCCTGATGCTGGAGTTCAACCTGATCCAGCAGCACCGGCCTCGGTTCAACATCCGCTATCGGGACGACAAGTCCTACCCATACCTCGCGCTCACCGTGGGGGAGACGTGGCCCCGGGCGCAGGTCCTCCGCGGCGCGAAGCGGAAGAACGTCCGCTATTTCGGACCGTACGGACACGCCTGGGCGATCCGGGACACCCTCGACGCCCTCACCCGGGTCTTCCCCATCCGGACCTGCACGAACAGCTTCTTCGACCAGCGGGCCCGCGCCGGCCGCCCGTGCCTGTACTACGACATCGGCCGCTGCTCCGGGCCCTGTGTCCCGTCGTTCACCGGCGTCACCGAGGAGGCCTATCGCCGCGACGTGGACGCCCTGGGTGATTTCCTGGCCGGCAACTCGAAGCCGGTCCTGCGGCGGCTCGAGCGCCAGATGGCGGAGTCGTCGGAGCGCGAGGAGTACGAGCAGGCCGCACGCTTCCGCGACCAGCTGCAGGCCGCGCGTCGCGCGCTGGAAAGCCAGGAGATGGTGCTCGTGCGTCCGGACGACCTCGACGTCGTCGGGCTCGCCGAGGACGACCTCGAGGCCGCCTTCCAGGTGTTCGCGGTCCGCGGGGGACGCGTCCTCGGCCGGAAGGGATGGATCGTGGACCGCGTCGAGGACCTCGACACCGCCGAGCTGCTCGCGTCGTTCCTCCGCCAGCTCTACATGGAGCGGGAGCAGGTCCCGCCGCGGGTGCTCGTCCCGGCCGAACCCACCGACCGCGAGGTGCTCGAGGCATGGCTCTCCGACCGACGCGGCTCGACCGTCCGGATCGCGGTCGCGGAGCGGGGCGCGAAGAGGAAGCTCGCCGAGGTCGTCGGACGGAACGCGGCCGAGGCGTTCCATCGACACAAGCTCCGCCGCGCCTCCGACTTCGGCGCCAGATCGCGCGCCCTCACGGAGCTCGCGGAGCAGCTCGGCCTCGAGCAGGCCCCGCTGCGGATCGAGTGCTACGACATCTCCAACCTCGGACCCACCGACATCGTCGGCTCGATGGTGGTGTTCGAGGACGGCCTCCCGAAGCGGTCCGACTACCGGCGCTTCGGCATCAAGGGCGTCGGGGGGCCGGACGATGTGGCCAGCATGGAGGAGATGCTGCGGCGCCGGTTCTCCCGGTACCTCGAGGAGCAGACGAAGCCGACGGCGGAGCGCCGGAAGTTCTCCTACCCGCCGGCGCTGATCGTCGTGGACGGCGGGCGCGGGCAGCTGGGGGCGTGCACCAAGGTCCTCGAGGACCTCGGGCTGCACATCCCGCACATCGGGCTCGCGAAGCGACTCGAGGAGGTCTACTTCCCGCATCGTCCCGACGCGCTGTCGATCCCGCGGGGCTCCGAGGCCCTCTTCGTCCTGCAGCACATCCGCGACGAGGCGCACCGGTTCGCGATCACGTACCACCGGCAGCGCCGCGAACGCCGGGCGCTCTCGTCGCCGCTCGACGAGATCCCGGGCGTCGGGCCCTCGCGGAAGCGGGCGCTGATGAAGCGCTTCGGGTCCCTCGCGAAGATCCGTCGCGCCGAGCCGATCGAGCTGGCGGCGACGCCGGGGGTCGGACCGCGGCTCGCGGACGAGATCCACCGCCGGCTGAACACGGTCGCGGCCTCCGACCGCCGGGAGAGCGCGTGATGGCCCGAGCCGCTCGCCGCGAGACGGCCGAGGCCGCGACCCCGCCCGGGTTCCTCCTGTTGACGGGATTGTCGGGGGCCGGGAGGTCGGAGGCCGCTCGCTCCCTCGAGGACCTCGGCTACTTCGTGGTCGACAACCTTCCCCCCGCTCTGCTCCCGAAGATGGCCGAGCTCGCCGGGAGCCCCGGGGGGCCCGGCCGCGTCGCGATCGTGGTGGATGCTCGCGGCGGCGTGTTCTTCGGCGAGCTCTCCCGAGCGCTGGAGGAGCTCCGTGACCTCCGGGTGCCCGCCCGGATCGTCTTCCTGGATGCGTCCGACGACGACCTCGTGAACCGCTACGAGGCCACGCGACGACGCCATCCGCTCGCCCCTGGGGACCGGGTGGCCGAGGGGATCCGCAAGGAGCGGCTGATGATGGAGAGCCTGCGAGCCGACGCGGACCTCGTGATCGACACGACCGGGCTCACGCCGCACGACCTTCGCGACCGGATGCGCGAGGTGTTCGCGGAGGCGCCGCCGGAGGCGGGGCTCCTCGTCTCGATCGTCTCGTTCGGCTTCAAGTACGGGAGCCCCCGCGACGCCGACATGGTGCTGGACGTCCGGTTCCTGCCGAACCCGCACTGGGTGGACGAGCTCCGCCCGCTGCCCGGCACGTCGGAGAAGGTCCGCGAGTACGTGGAAGGGCAGGAGGGGTACGGCACGTTCATGCGCCGTCTCGAGGGCCTCCTCGAGGTGGTGGTCCCCGGCTACGTCGATGAGGGGAAGTCCTACCTGACCGTGGCGATCGGCTGCACCGGTGGGCGGCACCGCTCCGTCGTCGTCGCGGAGGACGTCGCGGACTACTTCCGGGAGCGAGGGCATCGCGTCTCGGTGAGCCACCGAGACGTCGACCACGACTGAGGATCAGCCCGCCGGGAACGCCGCTTCGATCGTCCGGAGATGCTCCTCGCGGTGGAGCGAGCGGTCCACGAGCCGCTCGCGGTCCTCGGAGGCGAGCTCCGCCCGGACGTCATCGTCGATCCCGGCGATGAACGCGTCCAGCTCCGCGGCGGCCGCGGCGCACTCCTCGACGGCGACGCGCGGCGGGATCGACATCCACTGACGCAGCGAGGCGTCGTTGATCCGATCCATCACCCCGTCGTCGACCGCCATCGGCGTCCGTTCGCCGCGCTCGGCGGCGAGCCCCCACCGCTCCAGCACGAACCGGTCCCAGAACGCGATGTGGGCGAAGAG
This sequence comes from Actinomycetota bacterium, assembly GCA_035641735.1. Lineage (GTDB taxonomy): Bacteria > Actinomycetota > UBA4738 > UBA4738 > HRBIN12 > JAJNBA01. Next base: position 3,421 of record DASQTT010000242.1, read on the forward strand.
GCCGGCCGCCGACCAGGGTGCGTCGATCTCGGCTTCGAGGTCCCGGTCCGAGAGGCGCGAGGCCAACGCCGCCAGGCGCTCTGCCGAATCCCGGTTCCGCCGGTCGACCCCCCCATTCATCGCTCGCACGCTACACACCCGGGGTGCCCGAGGGGCCGGTCGGTAGGATGGGTGGACCGGGCGACGACAGGCCCGAGGGAGGTTCCTCACGATGAGCGTCAGGGTCGGGATCAACGGGTTCGGGCGGATCGGCCGGAACTTCCTCCGCGCCGCCCGGAAGTCCGGGGCGGACTTCGACTTCGTCGGCGTCAACGACATCACCGACGCGAAGACGCTCGCGCACCTGCTGAAGTACGACTCCGTGCTGGGCCGGTTCGACGGCGAGGTCGGGGTCTCCGAGAAGGGCCTTTCGGTCGACGGTGACGAGCTCCGGGTCTTCGCCGAACGCGATCCGGCGAACCTTCCCTGGAAGGAGGTCGGGGCGGAGGTCGTGATCGAGTCCACGGGGCTGTTCACCGACCGAGAGCAGGCGGCCGCCCACCTCGAGGCGGGCGCCGAGAAGGTGATCATCAGCGCCCCGGCGAAGGGCG
>DASQTT010000243.1:0-2702 GCA_035641735.1 Actinomycetota bacterium
CACGCGTCCCGACCTCGACGTGGTGGCCCTCGCCGGTCTTGCCGATGTCGTGCAGGAGCGCGCCCAGGCGAAGGGCGTCACCGTCGGGGACCGCCTGTACCGCGCGCGCCACCGAAGGGTCGTCACCCGGATCGTCCAGCAGCCGAGCGACGCCGGCGAGCGAGCCGAGCAGGTGCACGTCGACCGAGGACCGGTGGTACGGGTCTCGCTGCGGCCGACACCGGACCGGCCCCCACGCCGGCAGGAAGCGTTCGAGGAGGCCGACGCGGTCGAGTGTCTCGAGCCCGTCGGCCGCCCCCGGGCCGCACCGGAGGAGCTCGAGGAACGCCGCTCGGATCGGTTCGGTCCACGGCCGGTCGGCGTCGATCGACACCGCCGCCACGGCGTCGAGCGATGCGGCCGGCATCACGTCTGCGTCGCGCGCGACCACCGCGAACGCGAGAAGGATCCCCTCCGGTGTGGCATCGAGCGGAGCCGACGGCGAGGAACCGCGCAGGAACCGATCGAAGACCGAGGCCGAGACGTGCTCGACCTGGCGCGCCTGCTCGAACACCGAACGCATCAGCCCGTCCACCGCGGGCAGCCCGGGCTCGTCCGCGAAACCCATAGCCGGCGCGATCGACGGCTGGAGTTCCGCGAGGAGCCGGTCCGAACCCCGGCCGCTCTCCAGGTGCAACGCCGCGCGGACACGGGTGAGGAACTCCTCCGCCCCCTCCACCGAATGGCGCTCCGACTCACGCAGGATCCCCGCGTCCTCGAGCCGAGGGCCGATCGCGGTCTGGAGCCAGGCCAGCGAGTGGACGTCCCGGAGCCCCCCGACGCCCTCCTTGAGCTCGGGCTCGAGGAGCGACGACACCGACCCGAACCGATCGCGCCGAGCCTCGCGGTCCGCCGCCAGGCGTTCGGCGAACGCGCGTGGATCGCGGCGAACGAGCTCCAACAGCGCCGTGCGCACGTCGGCCCACGAGGACCCTGAGCCCGCCAGGACCCGGCCATCGAGCATGGCGGTGGTCGCGTCGAGCCGTTCGGCCGCGATCTCGACGCAGGCGTCCGGTGTTCGGACCGCGTGACCGACGCGGAGACCGGCGTCCCACAGCGGGTACAGGAGGCGCTCGGCGAGCGCGGCCACCTCGGTGGTCGACGATGGGTCGTGCAGGATCAGCAGATCGAGGTCGGAGCCGGGCACGAGCACGCCCCGTCCGTAGCCGCCGAGCGCGACGAGCGCGACGTCCTGCGGCATGCGGGCATCGGACGCGAGGTCGCGGATGCACGCGTCGACGAGATCGGCGCGGCGGCGACCCGACCACCGGCCGTGATGACCCGGGGAGTAGGCGCGATCGAGCGAGCGGAGGTCCTCGAGGAGCCGGCCGACCGGCCCGGGCCGCTCGCTCACGCTAGAGGGCGTCGGGACCCATCTCACCGGTCCGGATCCGGAGCACCTGTTCGACCGGCGTCACCCAGATCTTGCCGTCGCCGATCTTCCCGGTGCGGGCGGACTTCGCGAGCGCGTCGACGACGCCGGGAACCTGCTCGTCGTCGCAGAGCACCTCGACCTTGATCTTCGGGACGAAGTCGACCTGGTACTCGGCGCCCCGGTAGATCTCGGTGTGCCCGCGCTGTCGCCCGAACCCCTCGACGTCGGTCGTGGTCAACCCGTTGACCCCCAGATCCTGGAGCGCCTCCTTCACCGCGTCGAGGCGGTGCGGCTTGACGATCGCGACGACGAGCTTCACGGGGCTCCCGAGGGCGTGGACCGCCCCAGCCTAGCCCGCGAGCCGCGGGCACGCGTCCGCCCGGGTTTACTCTCCCGAGGCCCGCTTGCGCGGGGTGGTGGCCTTCTTCGACGCCGCCGCGCGCTTGGCCGTGGGCTTCTTGGCCGCCGCTCGCTTCGCGCCGCTCCGCTTGGCGCCGCCCGCGGAGGGCGTCTTCTCCTTGGCCGCCGCGACCGAGGCCTTGAGGGCCTCCATCAGGTCCACGACCCGCGCGGGCGCCTCCTCGGGCGGTGCCTCGATCGGCTCGCCGGCGAGCTTCTTCTCGACGATCTCGAGCATGGCCTCGCGGTAGGCGTCCGTGAAGGCCTCGGGGTTCCAGGGCTCGGTCAGGCTCTCGATCAGCGACCGGGCCATGTCGACCTCGTTCTCGCGGACCTTCTCGTCGGCCGGCACGGTGTCGAACTCGGCCGCCCGGACCTCGTCGGGCCAGAACATCGTCTCGAGGACGAATACGTCGTCCTTGAACCGGAGCGCGGACAGGTGCTCCTTGTCGCGGAAGCTGACCTTGGCGATCCCGACCTTCCGCTCGTCCGAGAGCGCCTTCCGCAGGAGCGCGTACGCCTTGGCGCCCGTCTCGTCCGGCACGAGGTAGTAGGACTTTTTGAACAGGATCGGGTCGATCTCCTCGAGGTCGACGAACTGCTGGATGTCGATCGCCCGGCTCGACTCGACCGGGACCGCATCGAAGTCCTCGTCGGTCATGACCACGTACTTGTCCTTCTCGACCTCGTACCCCTTGACGATGTGGTCGAAGTCGACCTCCTCCCCGTCGACCGAGCACACCCGCTTGTAACGGATGCGCCCCATGTCCTCGTCGTGGAGCTGGTTGAACTTCAGGGACTTCTCCTCGGTCGCCGGGTACACGGCGACCGGGATCGTGACGAGGCCGAACGAGATGGCCCCCTTCCACATCGCTCTGGGTGGCATAGG
>DASQTT010000244.1:0-2290 GCA_035641735.1 Actinomycetota bacterium
GCATGCCGCCGGAGGAGATCCGCATGGTCCTGTCCGGGAGCGATCCGATCGTCGTTCACCAGGTCCTCGAGCTGCATCGTGAGCGATTGGGCGAGTGGTACGAGGAGCGTCTGCGGCAGGTCGCCTCGATCGAGGGGTTGCTCGGAGGCTCGCGTCAGACCGAAGCCTCGAGGAGTCCCGCGGCGGTGCGTTCCCACGTCCAGTGCGTCCGCGCGGACCGGTTCACCGAGGAACGGAGCGAACGGCGCTCGTCATCCGGGAGCGAGAGGAGCCGGTCGATCCCCTCGGCGATCCGCCCGACGGCGCCGGGTCCCGGCTCGAAGGAGAACAGGCCCGGGTGACCGACCTCGGATTCCAGGGCCTCGGCGACCTCGGCGAGCCCTGAGTGCCGGGCCAACATCGGGAGCGCCCCGGCGGCGGCCCCCTCGGCGGCCACGATCCCGAACGCCTCGTCGAGGATCGACGGAACGACCTGCACGTCCATCGCGGCGAGCACGGACGGCGCGTATCGGTGGTCGAGCATGCCCGTGAACGTGACGTCGAGCGACGCGGTCCGAGCCGGCCTCGCGATCGACGGGTCGATCGCGAGACCGCCCTGTTCGGCCAGCCACGCCAGGGCGCGCTCGTCGCGGCGCCGGAGCGCCGCGACGAGCGCGACGAGCCACTCGCGGCCGGCTCCGAAGCCGACCACGAGCCCGTGGGCGTCGTTGCGCAGCGTCGGGAGCGCTTGGATCAGCAGCTCCACGCCCTTCTGCGGGATCAGCTTGCCGAGGTAGCCGACGATCGGCCGGCCGTCGTGGGCCAGCGAGCGGAGCTTCGCCGCGGCCGCCGGGTCGGGGACCTCGTGCTCGTACGTCTCTGCGTGGCGGCCGAGCGCCTCGACGTCGCGGGCGGCCAGGGCGTGCTCCACCTCGGCGTCCAGCGATGCCGGCCGGCCGCGCACGACGGCCGGATCCCGATCGAGCCGGACGGCGACGTCGTCGAGCGCCTCGGTCCTCGGCATCGGCCGGAACGCCGCGACGTCGACCCCCGGCGGCACGACCTTCCCCAGGCTCCGCATCTCGGGGACGAGCTCGGCGCAGCGACCCAGCGTGTCCCGTGTCGGCCCGACGACGGCGCGGGCATCCTCGAGGCCCTCACGGGCGAGCCGCCGATAGCGCTCCTGCGGCCGGATCGCGTACTCGAGGTCGCTGCCGTGGACCTTCGCGACGTACCGACCCCGCCCCAACGCTCGCCGCCCGATCGCGGCGCCGGGGACGGCGTGCCCGACGAACGCCACGTCCGGTTCGTGCCTTGCCGCCGCCGCGCGGAGCGCGCGCACGTTCCGATCCAGGTAGTCCTCGAGCTCCTCGTCGGACAGATCGACGAACCGCCTCACGACCTCGAACCCCTCGTAGGGGTCGAGGACGAAGACGGGCAGCAGCGGACCGATCGCGGGGCGGAGGAGGACACACCGGCCGAGTGACGCCACGGCGGCATCGTTCGGCTCGACGTCCGAGCGGCCGTCCTCGGTCACGAGCCCACTCGCGTCGATCCACCCGAAGCGCTCGGGATGCCGCTCCTGGCAGAGGAGCACCACGTCGTGGCCCTGGGCGCGGAAGACCTCGGCCGTCCGCGCGGTGGCGACGTTCGAGCCCGAGCCCTCGAGCAGCCACCCGTGCCAGAGCAGGATCCGCACGGGCGGATGCTAGGGGGCGGGAGGCGATCGCCAGCAGTTGACGGCGGACCGGCTCCCACGCCCGGGCCGTTCCATCACGTACACTGACGGGGTACCTGAACGTCGCGCGGATCCGCCGACGTCCACGTGGTGAAGGCCGCCTTCTTCTCGGAGCAGTCGATCGTTCCCCACACGTTCCGGGAGGAAGCACACCATGTCCCAACGCATCAAGCCTCATCGCCCTGCGCAGCGGCCGCCCGCGGCCGGCGCCCCCGCTCCACGTCCCGCGCCCGCCGTGGGCTTCGGCTCGCTCGGCGCGTCCCGACCGATCGTCGAGGCGCTGCGGATGCGTGGCATCGATCAGGCCTTCCCGATCCAGACCCTCGTGCTGCGCGACGCGATCGCCGGCCGTGACGTGCTGGCCCGGTCGCGCACCGGCTCGGGCAAGACCCTGGCCTTCGCGGTCCCGATCGTCGAGCGTCTCCAGGCCGACGGCCGGAGCCCGGCGGCGCTGATCCTGGCGCCGACCCGGGAGCTGGCGAGCCAGGTCACCGAGGAGTTCCGCGCGATCGCCGACGTGAGGCGGCTGCGGGTCGCGGCGGTCTACGGCGGCGTGGGGCTGGGCCCGCAGGC
>DASQTT010000245.1:0-14142 GCA_035641735.1 Actinomycetota bacterium
CCCGCCTACGCTCGTCAGTTCGCGCAGATGGGGATCGACGCGACTCCGGACGAGGTCGTCGAGGCGGTCTGCCTCCGAGGCGATCCCGGTCGAGCTCGGGACCGCCTGGACGCCTACCGCGCGGCCGGAGCCGACCTTCCGGTCGTCTATCCCGTCCTCGCGCCGGGGGAAGGCGCCGCGGCGTCGATCCGGACCCTCGGCCTCCTGGCGCCCCGCGTTGCCTGATCGGCGCCCGGCGCTAGAATCCCATTGACACGGTCGGCACGGTGGAAAAGGGGTTAATGGGATGACGTACACGATCGCGGAGCCTTGCATCGACGTGAAGGACAAGGGGTGCGTGGACGAGTGCCCCGTCGATTGCATCTACGAAGGACCCCGGATGCTCTACATCCACCCCGACGAGTGCGTGGACTGCGGCGCCTGCGAGCCGGTCTGTCCCGTGACCGCGATCTTCTACGAGGACGACGTCCCGGCCGAGTGGAAGCAGTTCAACGCGATCAACGCCGAGTGGTTCAACGAGGACATCAGCGGCGTCGGCTCACCCGGCGGTGCCGCCCAGGTGGGACCGGTCGCCAAGGATCACCCGACCGTGGAGGCCTGGGCTTCGATCTGAAGCCAGGGCGTGAGCTCCGCGTCCTCCGGGTGGGCCTTCGGCAGGAACACCCGGAACGAGGCCCCGCCTCCCACCCGCTCCTGGACCCAGGCGCGTCCGTGATGCATCCGGGCGAACCGCTGCACGAGCGCGAGCCCGATCCCCACTCCGGGTGACGCCTGCGGCGAGTCCGTCCCCTGGCGGAACTCCTCGAAGATCCGTTCGCGGAGCTCTCCCGGGACGCCGGCCCCCTCGTCCTCGACGAGGATCGTCGTCCCTACGTCGCTCCCCGTGACCGCGACGTGGATCGGCGTCCCTTCGGGGGTGTGGCGCGACGCGTTGACCAACAGGTTCTCGACGATCCGCTCGATCTTCGGTGGGTCGACCGGCACGACCGCGGGCTCGATCGAGAGGCGGATCCGCTCCTGCACCGCCGGGTCGCACTCGGCGACCATCCGCTCCACGATCTCCCCGATGTCCGCGGGCTCGAACGACGGCGTGAGCACCCCACGTGAGAGCCGGTCCAGGTCGAGGAGGTTCGTCACCAGCCGCTCGAGCTTGCGGGCGTTGTGCTCGATCCGGCCGGCGAGGTGCTTCGTCTCCGGGTCGGACAGGTCGACGCTGCCGCGTTCCAGCGTGATCGCGAGGCCGAGGATCGCGGCCAGGGGCGTCCGGAGGTCGTGCGAGACGGCTTGGAGGAACGCATCCTTCATCTCGTCGAGCGCGCGCAGACGGTCGGCCGCCCGGCGCTCGACGTCGAGCGCGCGCTCCAGGTCCTCCTGCGCGCGCTTCCGTTCGCTGATGTCCCGGATGAACCCGGAGAACATCGTTCCGTCGCCGACCGCGACGGGGACGATCGCCAGCTCGACCGCCAGCTGCCGGCCGTCCCGATGGAGGGCCTGTACCTCGATCCGCTGGTTCAGCAAGGGTCCTTCCCCGGTGTCGCGCCAGACGGCCAGGCCGCGAGCATGGGCCGCGCGCTGGTCGTGCGGCACGATCGTTTCGGCGAGCGGCCGGCCGAGCACCTCGTCCCGTGCCCAGCCGAAGGTGGCCTCCGCTTGCGGGTTCCATCCGGTGATCAGGCCGTTCCCGTCCATCGTCACGATCGCGTCGAGCGAGTTCTCGACCATCAGTCGCAGGTGCTCGTGCGCGTCCTGGAGACGCTGTTCAGCCTCCTTCCGCGCCGTGATGTCGAGCTGGAAGCCCTGCCAGTACGGCGGACGGCCCTCGGACTCGACGAGCCGCGCTTCGTCGAGCACCCACCTGACGCCACCGTCGCGGCGGATCAACCGATACTCCAGCGAGAACGTCTGGGATCCGTCGAGGTTCGAAGCGGAATCCGCGGCGAGGACGCGATCGCGGTCGTCCGGATGGATCACGCGCCGCCAGAGCAGAGGATCCGACACGTAGGCCTGTGGTGGATACCCCGTCAGGGCCTCGTCGCCGGGGCCCACGTAGGTCGTGATCGAGCGCGTCGGGTCCACGGGATCGATCTCCTGCACGTAGAACACCGCCGGGTTCTGCTCGACCATCGTGCGGAACGTGAGCTCCGCTTCCCGGAGGCGCTCCTCCGCGTCGCGGCGAGCGCTGACGTCCGTCAGGAAGCCGAGGAAGTACTCGAGCTCGCCGTCGGCGTTCAGGACCGCGGTGGAGTTGTCGTGCACCCAGACCCACCGGCCGTCCGCGTGTCGCATCCGGTACTCGTGGTCGAACGGCCGGACGTCAGCGTTGTTGAACGCGTCGATCGAGCGCAGCGCCGCGAGGTCGTCCGGATGCATGATCGAGAACCAGAAGGACGCGTCCTCGAGGAAGCGCTCGGGCGGGTAGCCGAGGACGTCCGCGATCTGCGGGCTCACGAACCCCATGTACGTCTCGCCGTCGTCGTCGACCAGGTCGGTGTAGGTGACGGCCGGGATCAGCTCGACCATCGCCCGGGAGCGGTGCTCGGCCGCGAGCCGGCGATCCTCCGACCGGCGAGCCTGCTCGGCCGCGCCCAGCATCCCCGCCACGGCCCGGAGCGAGTCGAGCTCGTGACGGCTCCAGGCGCGTTCCCGCACGCAGTCGTCGAAGCCGACGATCGCCCACCAGATCCCGTCGACGAACACCGGGAGGCCGACGATCGACACCACGTCCTGGCGTTCGAGCTCCCACCGTTCGAGCTCCGGGAACCGTCGGACGACGCCGTGCACGGTCTCCCGGTCTTGCATCAGCTCCACCCATCGATCGAAGCCGGCGCGTTCGAGCGACGCTCCCTGTAGGAGCGGGTTGTCGAACTGGGAGAGGACCCCGGGCGCGCACCACTCGGCGATCTGCTTCGAATGGTGCTGGCCGTCTTCGGTCTCGATCCGGATCAGGTATGCGCGAGAGACCCCCGCCGCGTTGCCCAGGCGGACGAGAACGTCGTCGATCACGTTGCGCCAATCACCGGCGAGCAGCAGCTGCTCGGCGCAGAAGGCGACGGCGCCGAGCATCGCGTCGCCCTCGAGAACGTCCTCGGGAGGACGGGTGGTGCTGGCCATGGGCCTCCTTCCGTTCGCATCAGGGCATGCCGATGCCCGGCCGTGCCTCCCAAGGAGTATCGGCGGGCCGACGGAGCGATGAAGCCCCCCGGTCGGGGCGTCTCGGTCGGCGCGGGGGGTCAGGCCTGGTTCGGGATGACCGGAAGGACGCCCGGCGTCGACCCGGCCGTCGGCGTCTCCTCCGCCGAGGGCCAACGCTGGCGGGACTTGGCCGCGAGCTTGAACATCAGCTCCACCGCGTGCGGATCCTCGGAGGCCGGCCTGTGCTCGATCACCCCGTCGGCCGTGGCGCGATCCCAGACGTCCTGCCCCCGTTCGGTTCGTACGATCGTGAGCGTCCATCCCTCGGACTGGCCGAGCCCGCCGAAAGAGATGTCCGCGTGCTCGGCCGCGAAGTCCGGACACCGGAGGCAGCCGGGCCGGGTGAACCGGTGGGCCTCCTTCAGCGAGTACGTGATCTCCTCGCCGGCGTCGGTGTAGAAGAGGAGCTTCCCCTTCACGTTGACCCGGGCGAGGTGGTCGAGGTCGATCCCGAGCTCGCCCTGCGCGATCTCACCCATCAGCCCGTCGTAGCTGAAGGACTTCGAGCACAGGAGGCCGAAGGTCCAGGCGATCTTCCGGCGCCACTTGTTCACCCGGCGCACCTCGAGGGCCCCCGTGACGCTCGACTGGCAGCTCATGCCCACGAGGGCCAGCTTCGAGAGCCCCATCTCCGCGGCCTTCAGCAGGGCGAGCGGGTTCGCGGAGTACGTGTAGCGAGACCCCGCGGTCGCCAGGACGCCCTCGGCGTCCGTGACCACCGTCGGCTCCGCGTCCCACTGACGCTCGTCGGAGAGCTTCGACGTGCAGGCGCCGTCGATCTCGCCGGTCCGCAGGCCCCAGAGCAGCAGGGCCGACACGGTTCCCCCGTCCTGTCCGTGGAGGAGCGCGTCTTGGTCGACCGCACGCGAGAGATAGATGTCGCGGTACTGACCGATCACCTCTTCCGGCCGGCGCGTCCGGCCGAAGAAGAGCTCATCGATCTCCGACTCCCACTCCCGGAACCGAGGGCAGGCGCGGGTGCAGATGTCGCACCCCTTGTCGCCGTGCAGGCACACGTCCGGACCGTCCTCCTGGAGCTGGACCGGTACGTCGTTTTCATAGCCGAGGACGTGGAACGGGCACGCGACGATGCAGGCGGTGCAGCCGGTGCACATGCCCGTCACGACGACCTCGTGGTAGAGGTCTCGCCATTGCGTCTTCTCGACGGCCACGAACAGAGTCTAGTTCGGACCCGTTCGAGAGGAGACAAGCCGCCGCGAGGCCCGGTCCGTAGTACCTGTGAGACTCTCGGCGACGGAACGAAGGAGGGACGATGCATCGGTGTTGGATCCGTGTTGTGGTGACCGTCTTCGCGCTCTCGTTGCTGGCCGCGGCCTGCGGGGGCGAGGAGGACGATGAGCTCCAGGACGGCGGCGCCACCGAGACGCCCACCGAGACGGAGACGGAGTCACCGGCCGAAGGAGACGGCGGGGCCGACCTCACGATCGTCGATTTCAGCTTCTCGCCCTCGACCCTGAGGGTGAGCGACGGCGACACGATCACGGTGGCCAACATCGGCGAGTCGTCCCATACCTTCACCACCGACGACGGGGCGATCGACGAGACGGTCGGGCCGGGCGAGGAGATCGAGGTCCCGATCGAAGGGGTCTCGACCCAGGGGTTCCACTGCGAGTTCCACTCGCAGATGACCGGGAAGCTCACGGTCAGCTGATCGGAGCGCTCGCCGCCGGCGCGACTCGCTAGACGCTGAAGGAGTCGCCGCAGGCGCACTCGTGCACGGCCTGGGGATTCCGCATCTTCAGCCCGCCGCCCAAGAGGGCGTCGTTGAAGTCGAGCGTGGAGCCTCGAACGATCGGCGCGCTCTTGGGGTCGACGAGGACCCGGACACCGTCGGCAGCCTCGATCACCGCGTCGTCCTCGTGGGGCCGGTCCGCGAAGCCGAGGTCGTACGTGAAGCCGGAGCATCCCCCGGCGGTCACGCGGACGCGGAGGATCGGCTCCGATCGCCCCTCCTTCAGGGCGAGCGCCGCGATGCGACGGGCGGCCTTGTCGGTGACGGCCAGCACGTCGGTGACGGATGCTTCCATGCGTCCAGGCTACTCGACGTGATCCTCAACGCCGAGGAAGCCGACGAAAAGCCGGGCGTAGACCCGCGCCGCGGCGAGCAGCTCGTCCACGCCGACCGACTCGTTCGCGGTGTGCGCGAGGGAGAGTGACCCGGGCCCGAGGATCACGGTGGGGATCCGTGCGTCGTTGATGTAGAAGCGCGCGTCGGTGATGCCGGTGAAGCCCACGAACGGCGGCGGCCCGCCCGTCTCCTCCGCGACCGCCTGCCGGGCCACGGCGGCGATCGACGTGTCGCCGCTCGTCTCGGCCGCCTCCGTCCACTCGCGGATCTCGACGTCGACGTCGACGTCGGGGTGCTCGTCCCGGAGCCGGTCGATCAGCCGCCGGAACGGGGCGAGCACCTCGTCCGGGTCGTCCTCGCCGGGGACGATCCGGCGATCGATCTCGACCTCGCACCGATCGGGGACGACGTTCGGCGCGGTGCCGCCGGCGACGAGCGCGACGTTCACGGTGGGGCGGCCGACGAGCGGGTGCTCCCGATCGGGGAGCACTTCGGGGAGGCGGAGGACCAGCCGCGACATCGAGACGATCGCGTTCGTTCCCAGGTGCGGTTGCGACCCGTGGGCGGCCTTCCCGTGCGCCCTCGCGGTGACCCAGGCGCCGCCTCGCTCGGCGAGCGCGATCTCCAGCTCGGTCGGTTCGCCGACCACGGCCGCGTCCTGATCCAGGAAGCCGCGGTCGCGCAGCACCCGGGTCCCGTGGACCCCCGCGAGCTCCTCGTCGGCCACGAGATGGAGGTCGAGGGTGCCGCCCAACGCGGGTCCGGCGCGACGGACCGCCGCGACCGCCGCCAGCGCGGATGCGATCGGCCCCTTCATGTCGCACGCACCCCGGCCGACGAGTCGGCCGTCGACGACCGCTCCCCCGAACGGATCGGACGACCACGTGGATGCGTCGCCCGCGGGCACGGTGTCGAGGTGTCCGTTCCACGCGAGCCGGGGACCGTCGCCGCCGCCGATGCGAGCGAGGATGCTCGGGCGGCCGTCGTCGGAGCGGACGACCTCGACGTTCGCACCCAGCTCGGCGAGGAGATCTCCCGCGACGGCCGCCGCGGCGTCCTCCGTCCCGCCCGGGTTCTCCGACGGCGCGGCGATCAACGCCTGTGCGATGCGGAGGACCTCGTCCGGATCGACCGCGTCGGCGGCCGCGCGAGCGGCCGCCGACGCGGGGCCGGACGAGCCCTCGCCTACCATGGCTGCGGATGCTACACACGCCCTCCCTCCCGGCCGTGCTGCGGGCCGCGTTGGACCCGGCGCCGGCGCACGCGCCGGCGCCGGGCGACCGCCTGGCCGCCGTCCTCGCGCCGCTCGTGGAGTCGCCGGAGCCGTCGCTGATCTTCACGGTCCGCTCTGCGGGCCTCTCACGGCACGCCGGGGAGGTCTCGTTCCCCGGCGGTTTGGTTGACGACGGCGAGAGCCCGGCCGACGCGGCCCGGCGCGAGGCGTTCGAGGAGATCGGGCTCGACCCGGCGGCGGTGCGGATCGTCGGGTCGCTCCCCGCCGTCCACACGTACGTTTCGGCGATCCTGGTCGTGCCCTTCGTCGGCCTCCTGGAGCGCGAGCCCTCGCTGGTGCCCTCCGAGGCCGAGATCCAGGAGATCGTGCGCGTGCCCCTCTCGCAGCTGGCCACCGTCGAGCGGACGATGACCCTGCCGAGGACGGACGGTGGAACGTGGGAGGGCTGGGCGTATCCGGTGAACGGGCACACGATCTGGGGCGCCACCGGGTTCATGCTCCATTCGTTCCTCGACATCCTCCGGGAGGAGGCGCCGTGGGCGCTCGGCTGACCGAGCGGGACCCCGAGCTCCGCGCGCTCCTGGGTGACGCGAAGGTGGTGGCGGTCGTCGGGTTGTCCTCGAAGCCCTCGCGCGCTTCGTACGAGGTGGCCTCCTACCTCCAGCAGCACGGCTACCGCATCGTGCCGGTGAACCCGGGGGAGACGGAGGTGCTCGGCGAGCGGGCGTACGCCACCCTGCTGGATATCCCGGACGACGTCCGGGTCGACGTCGTCGACGTGTTCCGAAGGGCCGAGCAGACGCCGGAGGTCGCGGAGCAGGCCGTGCGGATCGGCGCCCGGGTCCTCTGGCTCCAGGAGGGGATCGTGAACGAGGAGGCCGCCCGGATCGCGACGGAGGGCGGCCTCGACGTGATCATGGGGGTATGCATGCGGCACGTCCGCGAACGGTTGATGGGACGGGAGGGGACATGAGCTGGGAGTACTTCGTGGCGCCACTGTTGGAGCACAATCCGGGCGAGATCCTGAACAGCTTCGGCGAGGACGGTTGGGAGCTCGTCAACGTGCTGCAGCAGCAGACGCCGGCGGGCGGGGTCTCGCTCGTCGCGTACCTGAAGCGCCCGCGCTCCTAGCCGAGCGCCCGGTCGAGATCGGCGATCAGGTCGTCGACGTGCTCGATCCCGACCGAGATCCGGATCAGGCCCGGCGGCACTTCCAACGACGACCCGGCCGTGCTGGCGTGCGTCATCGCGAGCGGCACCTCGATCAGCGACTCGACGCCGCCGAGTGATTCAGCCAGGAAGAAGAGCGCCGTGCCCTCGGCGACGGCCGCCGCCGCCGCGGCGGACCCGACATCGAACGAGACCATGCCCCCGAAGCCGGCCATCTGACGCTTCGCCAGCTCGTGGCCCGGATGCGACGGCAGGCCGGGGTAGTGAACGGTCCGGACCTTCGGGTGCTCGGCGAGCCATGCGGCGATCGCCTCGGCGTTGCGGCAATGGGCTTCCATCCGGACGGCGAGGGTCATCAGTCCGCGGAGCGCCAGGAACGAGTCCATCGGCCCCGGGACCGCGCCGATCGCGTTCACCAGGAACCCGAGCCGCTCGATCCAGTCGGCGTCGCTCGTCACGACCGCTCCGCCGATCAGGTCCGAATGGCCGCCGACGTACTTCGTCACGCTGTGAACGACGAGGTCGGCGCCGAGCTCGAGGGGACGCTGGAGCGCCGGCGTCGCGAACGTGTTGTCGACGACGACGAGGGCGCCGGTGCCGTGCGCCAGCTCGGCGACCGCCGCGACGTCGACGATCTTCAGGAACGGGTTCGTCGGCGTCTCGACCCACACCAGCCGGGTGGCCGGGGTCAGCCCGCCACGGACAGCGTCGAGATCGCTGAGGTCGCAGTGGTCGGAGGCCAGGCCCCATCCCTCGAGGACCTTCGTGAGCAGCCGATACGTCCCGCCGTAGACGTCGTCGGAGATCAACACGTGGTCGCCGGGCCGGAGGCAGAGGAGCAGCGTCGTCTCCGCCCCGAGGCCGCTCCCGAACGCGAAGCAGCGCTCGCCGCCCTCGAGGGCGGCGAGCGCTGTCTCGAACGCCGCGCGCGTCGGGTTCCCGCCCCGCGCGTAGTCCCACACCTTCGGCGTGCCCACGCCGTCCTGCGCGTACGTCGACGTCTGGTAGATCGGAACGTTGACGGCACCGTAGAGGGCCTCGGGATCCTGCCCGGCGTGGATCGCGAGGGTCTCGAGGTGCATCGGGCGTCGGGCGCCGTCCGGGGTGTCCTTCGGAGGATCCTCGTCCACGCGCCGGAGCCTACGCGAGCCGGCGACGCGCCAGGAACTCGAGGAGGTCGCTGCGGGTCAGCACGCCGAGCGCCTGCCCCGCCTTCGTCACCACGACCGCCGGGCTCCGTTCGAGCTCGGTGAACGCGTCTTCGATCGGGGCGTCCCACTCGACCATCGGGATCGGCGGCGCCATCGCCTCCGCGACGTCCGCCTGCAGCGAGTCGGGGTCGCGGAACACACGCTCCAGCAGCTCGCGGTCGCGGATCGAGCCGACGAACTGCGACACGTCCACCGACGTCTCGCGGACGACCGGGGCTTGAGAGATCCCGTGCTCCTGGAGGGTCTCGACGGCCTGCCGGACCTTGTCGTGGGCGTTCACCGTGACGAGCGCCGGGATCTCGCCGGATTTCGCCGACAGGACCTCCTCGACCCGGACGATCTCCGGCGGCTCGAGCATGCCGTGTTGGAGCAGCCAGGTCTCCGAGTACAGCTTCGAGAGGTACTGGCGGCCGGTGTCAGGAAGCAGGACCACGATCGTGGCATCCGGATCGTCCAGCTCGCGGGCGACGTGGAGCGCCGCGTAGACCGCCGTGCCGCTGGATCCGCCGACCAGGATCCCCTCGTGGCGCGTCACGGCGCGAGCCGTCACGAACGAGTCGCGGTCGGAGACCTGCACGTAGCGGTCCACGACCGATGGATCGAAGGTGGACGGGATGAAGTCCTCGCCGATGCCCTCGACCAGGTAGGGGCGAGCCACGTCGCCCGAGTAGAGCGACCCCTCCGGGTCGGCCCCGACGACCACGACGTTCGGGTCCCGCTCCTTCAGATAGCGGCCGGCCCCGCTGATCGTGCCGCCCGTGCCCACGCCGCACACGAACGCCGTCAGCCGGCCCTCCGTCTGCTCCCAGATCTCGGGCCCGGTGGTCCGGTAGTGCGTCTCGGGGTTCACCGGGTTCGCGTACTGGTTCGGCTGGAACGCCCCGGGTATCTCGGAGGCGAGTCGCTCCGCGACGCGGTAGTAGCTCTCCGGAGACTCGGGCGGCACCGCGGTGGGGCAGATCACGACCTCGGCCCCGTAGGCGCGGAGCAGCCCGATCTTCTCCTGGCTCATCTTGTCCGGCATCACGAAGATGCACCGGTAGCCCCGCAGCGCCGCCGCGATCGCCAAGCCGTGGCCGGTGTTCCCCGAGGTCGGTTCCACGATCGTGCCGCCGGGCTTCAGCAGGCCCTCGCGCTCGGCCGCCTCGATCATCGGCAGGCCGATCCGGTCCTTCACCGAGCCCCCGGGGTTCAGCAGTTCGAGCTTGGCGAGGACGGTCGGCCGCACGCCACGGGTGACCGAGCGGAGGCGCACGAGCGGCGTCCTCCCGGTGGCATGCAGGATCGAGTCGATCACGTCCACGGCGAACCTCCGGCGGGCGGAACGGGTCGCTCCATCGTGTCATGGCCGCAGCGCAACGTCCCATCCGGCTGCCGGGTCCGGTGTAGGTGCGGCGGTAAAGTGCCGATGTCCTTGGGACCGCGGGCTGCGGTACCGATGGAGGTTCGGGTGGCGGAGGACTTCACAGGACCGAACGGAGACGAGGGGGGCGAGAGCCTGCTGGTCGTCGACGACGACCCGTTCATCGCGCGCCTCTTGGAGATCGAGCTCAAGGCAGCCGGCTACGACGTTCGGGTGGCGAGCGACGGGGAGCAGGCCCTGGCCGCGGCCCAGGAGCGGCCGCCCCACCTCGTCCTCGCCGACGTGATGATGCCGAACATGGACGGGTTCGAGCTCACGCGCCGGCTCCGGCAGGACCCCCGCACCGCGACCGCCGCCGTGATCATGCTCACGGCCAGGGGCCTCTCGGCCGACAAGCTCGAGGGCTTCGCGCTCGGCGCCGACGACTACATCGTCAAACCCTTCGACACGCCCGAGCTGCTCGCGCGGATCCGTGGGGTGCTGAACCGGGCGAGCGACGCACGGTCCACGTCGCCGATGACGGGCCTGGCGGGCAACGTGGCGATCGAGGACGAGATCGAGCGCCGGGTGGCCGCCGGGGAGCCGTTCGCGATCCTCTACATCGACCTCGACGGGTTCAAGGCGTTCAACGACCGCTACGGCTTCCTTCGCGGGGACGAGGTGATCAAGGAGACGGCCCGGGTGGTCGAGGAGGCGGCCGGCCAGGTGGCCGCCGCCGACGCCTTCGTCGGACACGCCGGCGGTGACGACTTCGTCGCCGTCGTGCCGCCGGAGCAGGCGACCGCTGCCGCGCAGCAGATCATCCAGTCGTTCGACGAGATGGCGCCGGCGCTGTACGACGTCGACGATCGGGCCAACGGCTACATCGAGGTGACGAACCGCCGCGGCGACCTCGCGCGGTTCCCGATCATGACGCTGTCGATCGGCATCGCCACGACCGACAAGCGGATGTTCCGCCACTACGCCGAGGCGGTGACGGTCGCGATGGAGATGAAGCAGTTCACGAAGCAGACCGGCGCCTCCTCCTGGTCGATCGATCGCCGCACCGGGTGAGCGGCGACGATCGCCACGCTCGCCGTCCCGTCGTCGTCGAGGTCCTCGACACCTTGCCCGGGCCGCCCGAGGTGGTCTGGGAGCTGTTGACCGACTGGGAGCACCAGGGTGACTGGATGCTCGAGGCCTCGGGGTTCGAGGTGATCGGGGAGCAGCGCGAGGGCGTCGGCGTGGAGGCGAAGGCGACCGTCCGGATCGGCGGCCTGCGGACCCGCGACCGGATCCGCGTCAGCATGTGGGAGCCGCCCAGGATCCTGGTGATCGATCACCTGGGGTGGGTGAAGGGAGCCGGCGAGATCCAGCTCGTCCCGATCCGCGAGGGCACCCGGATGCGCTGGCGGGAGACCCTGTTCGCGCCCAGGATCCTGGGACCGGTCGGCCGGATCGGGCTGCGCCTCCTCGCGCCGCTGATGCAGCGGATCTTCCAGCGCGACCTGAAGGTCCTCCGGGGCCTCGTCCGGCTCCGGGCGTCGTCCTAGGGAGCGTCGAGCGGCGCCGGCCTCGCCAGGTGGAACCCCTGGCCGTACCGCACGCCGAGCGCGCGCAGCGCCTCGAGCTCGCCGGCCGTCTCGATCCCCTCGGCGACGATCGTCATGTTCGTCTCCGACGCGAACGAGATCAGGGCGCTCGCGAGCGCGCGTCGCCCGGCGTCGCGGTTCACGTCGCGGGTGAGCGACATGTCCATCTTCACCATGTCCGGCGCGAGCTGCAGGGCGTGCCGCAGGCTGGCGTAGCCGGCGCCGACGTCGTCGACGGCGACGCGGAGTCCTCGCTCGCGGAGCGGCGCCAGCCCCTGCGCGAGCGCGCCGTAGTCCTCGATCGCTTCGTGCTCCGTGATCTCCAGGACGATGCGATGCTCCACGCCGTCGAGGCGCTGGGCCACGTCCGGCGACGCCGCGACCCCCGAGGAGCAGTTCACCGACAGGAACGTGCCGTCGGCGATCCTCGGGAGCGCGTCGAGAGCTTCGCCGAGCGTCCGGAGCTCGAGCTGATGGCCGAGCTCGAGCGCGATCGCCTCGGCGAACCACCGGTCGGGCGTCTTCGCCGGGATCGATCCGAACCTCGCGAGGGCCTCGAGCCCGACCTCCGCACCCGTCTCTAGGTCCTGGATCGGCTGATACACCATCCAGACCCCGTGGCCGGAGACGAACCGCTCGATGTCGCCTCTGAGGGCCTCGTCCGCCTCGCGCTCGATCTCCTGGCGCCGGAGCTGGGTGGCGAGCTCGCTCACGACCCCGCCCATCACGGCGGACGACAGGCTGGTGCCGCCGCCGGCGACCCGCTGGATCCCCTCCACCAGCTCCTCTGCGGCCGCTCCCTTCACCAGGTACCCGACGGCGCCGGCGCGGAGCATCTCCAGGACGTTCTGGCGATCCTCGAACGCCGAGAGCGCGATCACGCGCGTGGTGGGGGAGACACGGGTGATCCCCCGCGCGGCGTGCGGGCCGCCTCCTTCGGGCATCCGAACGTCGACCAGCGCGACGTCCGGACGGCCCGCCTCGGCGATCCGGATCGCCTCCTCGGCGTCGGCCGCGGTGCCGATCAGCTCGACCTCCTCGACGTGGCTGAGGAGCTCGCTGAGGGCGAGACGGAGACCTGGCTCGTCGTCGGCGAGGAGGACGCGGATCGGGTCCGGGTGAGCGCTGGGGTCCACGCGCAGGAGGGTTCCGTCCGAAGCCATCGCGGCGACGCTACCGGCGGCGGGCTGCCCGCTCAAGCATCCGGGCTAGCATCTCCGCCGTAGCCCACGTGGGGGTTACCCGAACGGGGGTACCCGCCAGGATGGAGACCGATGGACGCTCGCCACGTGCGTGAGGTCCGTGCGCCGAGGGGGACCGACCTCGCATGCCGCTCGTGGCCGCAGGAGGCCGCGATGCGGATGCTGATGAACAACCTCGACCCGGACGTCGCGGAGCGCCCGGAGGACCTCGTCGTCTACGGCGGGACCGGCCGAGCCGCACGCTCCTGGGAGGCCTTCGACGCGATCGTCCGGTCCCTCCGGGACCTCGGCGACGACGAGACACTGCTTGTCCAGTCCGGGAAGCCGGTCGGCGTGTTCCGGACCCACGAGATGGCCCCGAGGGTGCTGATCTCGAACGCGATGCTGGTTCCGAAGTGGGCCGATTGGGAGACGTTCCGGGAGCTCGAGCAGGCCGGGCTGACGATGTACGGACAGATGACCGCCGGGTCCTGGATCTACATCGGGACCCAGGGGATCCTTCAGGGCACCTACGAGACGCTCGCGGAGTGCGCGACGCAGCACTTCGGCGGCACGCTCGCCGGGGCCGTCACGCTCACGGGCGGCCTCGGTGGGATGGGCGGTGCCCAGCCGCTCGCGGTCACGATGAACGGCGGCGTGGCGCTCTGCATCGAGGTCGACCCCGCTCGGATCGAACGGCGGATCAAGACCGGTTACCTCGATCGCGAGACGGCCTCGGTCGACGAGGCGATCGCCTGGGCCGAGGAGGCGAGGTCCGCGCGCGAGCCGCTCTCGATCGGGTTGCTCGGCAACTGCGCGGAGGTCGAGACCGATCTCCTCGCCCGCGGGTTCCGTCCCGACGTCGTCACCGACCAGACGAGCGCCCATGACCCGCTGGGGGGCTACGTGCCGGCGGGGCTCTCCCTCGAGGACGCCGCGGAGCTCCGCGAACGTGATCCAGGCGAGTACCAGCGGCGGTCGTTCGACTCGATGGCCCGGCACGTCGAGGCGATGGTCGGGTTCCTCGAGGCTGGCGCCGTGGTGTTCGACTACGGGAACAATCTCCGGGCCGGCGCCGAGGCCGGCGGGTTCGACAACGCGTACGCCTACCCCGGGTTCGTGCCCGCGTTC
>DASQTT010000246.1:0-4790 GCA_035641735.1 Actinomycetota bacterium
GGTCCGTTGGCCCTACGGTAGGCACGCTAGCCCCATCGGGTGGTTTCCCACCGGCCACCTGGGCTTTCCACAACCCGGCCGAAGGACCCCCTTCCCTCGGTTGGTCCCTTCGTGCTATCCCTACCCCCCCGGAGCCGAGCCGGGCCGGGGAAAGGGGATGAGGCGTTGCGGATCGATCGGTTCCTCGAGGTCGATCTCGGTCTGCTCCCCCCGAACCCATCCCCACCCGACGTCTGGCAGGACCGCTCGGCCTGCTACGGCATCGATCCGAACGTCTTCTTCCCGATCTCCGAGGAGGAGGCCGGCCCCGCCCTCACCTTCTGCAGCTCCTGCACGATCCGCGAGGAGTGCCTCGCCTGGGCGCTCAAGAACGGCGAGCGGTACGGGGTCTGGGGCGGCCTGACGGAGCAGCAGCGCAGACGCCTCGCCCGCCAAGTCGCGTAGCGTCGGTTGGGGTCTCGTGAGGCCCCGCGGGATACTCGGTGAGCGCATGCATCCCGATCTCGATCCGGTCGACGCCAGCTCACCCCTGCGCATCAGCTTCGTCGGCGGGGGAACGGACTTCCCCCACTACTACGAGGAGCACGGTGGCGCCGTCCTCTCGGCCACGATCGACCATCGCGTCCGGGTCACGATCCGGCCCCGCGTCGACCGGCAGGTCACGGTCCGTTCGCTCGATCTCGGGCATCTCGTCGAGTACCAGCTGGACGAAGGTCCCGAGTACGACGGCGTGATGGATCTCGCCAAGGCGGCGATCGACCGGGTCGGCGTCGCCGGTGGCATCGACGTGGCGATCCGGTCCGACGCGCCGGCGGGCAGCGGCCTGGGCGGATCCTCGTCGCTCGTCGTCGCCGTCGTCGCCGCCCTGGCGGCCCTGGGACGGATCCCGATGACGGCGGACCGGCTCGCCCGGCTCTCGTACTCGATCGAACGGGAGGATCTGGGGATCCCGGGCGGATCCCAGGACCAGTACGCGGCCGCCTTCGGCGGGTTCAACCTCATCGAGTTCGATCGCAGCGGCGCGCGCGTGCGTCCGGTCCGGCTCGCGCCGTCGACCCTCGCGGAGCTCGAGGCCAAGCTCCTCCTCTGCTACACCGGCTCGGTCCGGCGGAACGTGGGGATCATCGACCGGCAGATCGCCCTCTGGCGCGAGGGCCGGGAGGAGACGCGGATGGGCCTGAAGGAGCTCCAGGAGCTCGCGTACGTGATGCGCGACGCCGTCGAGGCCGGGAACCCGGACGAGCTCGGCGCCCGGCTCCGGGACGCGTTCGAGGCGAAGATGCGCATGAACCCCTCGATCACGGAGCACACCAGGGTGGAGCGGATGCTCGAGCTGGCGCGGCACGCCGGAGCGACCGGAGGGAAGATGTGCGGCGCCGGCGGCGGCGGCTACCTCCTCCTGTACTGCGATCCCGAGGCGCAGGCACGCGTCCGGGCCCGGCTCTCGGAGCTCGGGTGCCAGTTCGCCCCGTTCCGGTTCCACGGGATGGGCGTACGGGCGACGCGCGGCTCGGAGTCCTGGGCACCCTCGATCTGACCGTCGCTATCATCGGGCCGCTGCAGCCGAGGACCCCCGGCGAGGAGGAGCGGATGGATCGCGACGACCTGCGCCGGGCGGCGCGGGACTACCTGGAAGAGACGGGCCGCACGCTCGAGCGCGTTCGCGAGGCGTGCCTGGACGACGTCGCCGAGGCCGCGCGGGTCCTCGTCCTCGCGCTCCGCAGCGGCGGCAAGGTGCTGATCTGCGGGAACGGCGGGAGCGCCGCGGACGCCCAGCACCTGGCGACCGAGCTCGTGGGCACGCTCACGCTCGACAAGGAGCGGCCTTCGATCCCCGCGATCGCGCTCACGACGGACAGCTCGCTGCTGACCGCCGTGGCCAACGACTACGGCGTCGAGCGGATGTTCGCTCGGCAGGTCGAGTCGATCGGCGCCGCCGGGGACGTCCTGATCGCGATCTCGACGTCGGGAGCATCCGCCAACGTCCTCGCGGCCGTGGAGGAAGCCCGGTCACGCGGCCTCGCCGTCGTGGCGCTCACCGCAGCGTCCGGAGGGAAGCTCGCGCCGATGGCCGACGTCGCGATCCGGGTCCCGAGCGAGGTGACCGCGCACGTCCAAGAGGCCCATCTCGCCGTGGAACAGCTCCTAGCCCTGCTGATCGAGTGGGAGCTCTACCCCTAGGCCGCTACCGGTTCCAGGGCAGGCGGAAATCACCCGTTCGGGTATGCACGGGAAGGCCTCTGCCGCCGATTCCTCCCCCATGAGGGTGTCCTCCGATAGCGGACCGCTCCGACCCACCCACGGCGGCCGCGCGCGCCGAGCGCTCGGCTCCCTCGCCGTCGCCGGCGCCCTCCTCGTCGGCCTGGCGCCGGATGTCTCGGCCGCGCCGAACCCCACGATCACGATCGGCGACGTGACGGTGGTGGAGGGCAGCGCCGGCACGACGAACGCGGTCTTCACGATCCAGGTCGCGCCCACCCCGAAGCCCTGCTGCTCGCTCCAGGTCGGCTGGGCGACCGCTCCGGGGACCGCGCTCGCTCCCGCCGACTACACGACCTCCTCGGGAACCGTCACGCTCAACCGTTCGACGCCGTCCAGGACGGTCGTCGTCCCGGTGGTCGGAGACACGGTCGACGAGGTGAACGAGACGTTCGTGGTGAACCTCTCGAACCTGACGGGCTCCCCGGGCACGATCGGCGATGCGCAGGGGGTCGGGACGATCACCGACGACGACGGTCTGCCCGCCCTGTCGGTGAACGACGTGACCGTCACGGAGGGGAACGCCGGCACGAGCACGGCCACGTTCACGATCTCCCTCTCCGCGGCGAGCGGCCAGGCCGTCACGGTGAACTGGGCGACCACGGCTGGCACCGCCGCGGCCGGGACCGACTACGTAGCCGCGAACGGCAGCCGCACGGTCGCCGCCGGGTCCACCACCGCCACCGTCGGGATCACGGTGAACGGGGACGCGATCGATGAGGACTACGAGACGTTCGGGATCGCGCTGTCGAACCCGGCGAACGCCACGATCGGCGACGGGTCGGGGGTCGGGACCATCACGGACGACGATCCACTGCCCGTCGCGTCCCTCGACGACGTGACCGTGACCGAAGGCGACACGGGCACGAAGACCGCCACGTTCACGATCGCCCTCTCCGCCGCGAGCAGCCGGGCGGTCACGGTTGATTGGGCGACGACCGCGGGGACCGCAACGGCCGGAACCGACTACGTGGCCGCGAGCGGCAGCCGCACGATCTCCGCGGGATCCACCACCGCCACCGTCGGGATCACCGTGAACGGGGACGCCGTGGATGAGGACGACGAGACCTTCGGGCTCGCGCTGTCGAACCTCGCCAACGCCACGATCGGCGACGGATCGGGGGCCGGAACGATCACGGACGACGATCCGCTGCCGGCGCTGTCCATCTCGGAGGACTCGCTGACCGAGGGCAACGCCGGCACGCAGACCATGACCTTCACGGTGACCCTCTCGGCGCCGAGCTCGCGGACCGTCACGGTCCAGTGGGCGACGGCCGACGACGTCGCCTTCGCCCCCGGCGACTATGCGGCGGCGGGCGGCACCCTCACGTTCAGCCCCGGCCAGACCTCGAAGTCCGTGAACGCGATCGTGAACGGCGACATCGTCGCCGAGATCGACGAGTCGTTCCTCGTGGCGTTGTCCACGCCGACGAACGCCGCGATCGGGGACGGGCTGGCGGTGGGGACGATCGTCGACGACGAGCTCCTCCCCGTGATCGACATCGACGCGCCCTCGGTGACCGAGGGGAACGCCGGAACGACCGCGCTCACGTTCACGATCTCGCTCTCCCACCCGTCGGCGGCCCCGGTGACCGTGGATTGGGCCACGGCCCCGGGCACCGCGACGGTCGGCACCGACTTCGTGAGCGGGGGCGGCACCGTGACGTTCGCCTCGCTCCAGACCTCGAAAACGATCTCGGTCACCGTCAACGGCGATGGGCTGTACGAGGCCGAGGAATCGGTCGTCGTCACGCTCTCGAACGCGACGAACGCCCCGATCGGCCGGCCGCAGCGACACGGCTTCATCGCCAACGACGACGTCGCTCCGGTGGTGTCGGTCTCGGACGAGTCGGTCACCGAGGGTGACGCCGGGTCGGCGACCCTCCGATTCACCCTCACCACGACCTCCGTTTCGGGGGCCGACGCGACCGTGGACTACGCGACGTCCGACGGCACGGCTCACGCCGGAGACGACTACGTGGCGAAGACCGGGACCGTCACGATCCCGGCCGGCTCCACGAGCCGCACCGTGGACGTGACCGTCGACGGGGACTCGATCGTCGAGCCCGACGAGACGCTCGTCCTGGATCTTTCTGAGCCGACCCACGTCACCCTAGGCGACGCAGCGGCGCAGGGAACGATCGAGAACGACGACCGCATCGCGACCTCGATCACGCTGGAGGTGCGCAAGTCCACCCGGACGATCTCTGCCAAGGGGATCCTCGAACCGACGGCGGGAGGACACCGAGTCACGATCACCCTCCTCAAGAAGCAGGGCACCAAGTTCGTCAAAGCGACCGCCAAGACGGTCGGCATCAAGGGCATCAAGGATCGAGACGGGGACGGGAACGACGACGGCGCCTACTCGGCCTCGTTCACTCGCCCTTCGGCGGGAGGGACGTACAAGGTCGTCGCCCACTTCAAGGGCACCGGGACGTACGCCCCCAGTAGTCGCTCCAAGCGCTTCCGGCTGT
The DNA here is from genome assembly GCA_035641735.1 of Actinomycetota bacterium. Lineage (GTDB taxonomy): Bacteria > Actinomycetota > UBA4738 > UBA4738 > HRBIN12 > JAJNBA01. The sequence continues at coordinate 4,734 of DASQTT010000246.1, forward strand.
CGGCGAGCTAGCGGAGCGTGTCGGCCCGTCCGCCCACGATGGGCCGATGGAAGAGCC
>DASQTT010000247.1:0-5357 GCA_035641735.1 Actinomycetota bacterium
TCGGGAGCGTCGCCGCCGTTCCCGGCCGCCGCCGTGACCACCTTCCCACCGGTCGTCACCGCGCGGTTGGCAGCGAGGCTGAGGTTGTCCGAGCCGTCGGAGGGGAACACGCTCCCGAGGCTCATCGAGATGATGTCCACCTCGGCGGAGCCGGCGCACCAGTCGATCCCCGCGATGATGCCGCTCTCGTTCCCGGACCCCTGCGCGTCGAGGACCTTGCCCGCCCAGAGGGCGGCATCCGGCGCCACCCCGCCGTACCGCTCGGCGGAGGCGCCGCCCTGCCCGTCCCCGACCGCGATCGAGGCCACGTGGGTGCCGTGGCTGTGGTCGTCGTACGGGGTGGTCGAGGTGCCGATGAAGTCGCGCCAGGTGATCGTCTTCGAGTCGAGCTGCTCGTGGGCGCCGTCCGCGCCCGTGTCGAGGATGCACACGGTCACGCCGGCCCCGGTCAGGCCGTACGTCTGACGGGCGCCGTCGACGCCGTAGTCGGCGCGGGCCGCATCCATCGTCGCGCGGACCTCGGCGTCGTGGTCGATCCGGAGCACGCCGGGCAGACGGGCCAGGGCGCGCGCCTGTCCGGCGGTCAGCCTGGCGGCGAACCCGTCGATGATGCCGAGGCGCAGCGACACCGGGAAGGCGCCGATCGCTCGCCGGGAGCTCGCCACGGACACGGAGCCGTCCGTCGCGACGACCACGGCGTGACGAGACCCGGCGGCCGAGCGGCGCAGCCGCGCCTCGAGCACATCGTCGAGACGGTCCCCGTCCCGGTCCGCGAGGATCGCTCGCTCCGCGGCCCGATCGTCGGCCCGTGGCCGAGCCCCGACGGGAGCGAGCGGAGCGATCACCATGCCGAGGATCAGCGCGCAACCGAGCAAGACACGACGCATGTCGCGGATGTCTCCTTCCCAGCGGGTATCGGGAGCGTGAGGCCTGCCCTCACACGCGTCAATCCCCCGATGGGCCATGCCTGGGCGCGTGAGCATCCGAAGGGCGCCCCCTGGCGCACGCCTCCTCCTCACCCGAACGACCGAGCGGAGAGGGACCGCCGATTCGGGGGCGAGATGCCGGCTGGGGCGCGGCCGACCGGGAGGGGCTCACCGAGGATCCTTGCTGCTCGGAGGGATCGGGCGAAGGTGTGACTAGCTGCCTTCGCGCCCGGACGAGGACCCGTCGCTTCCCTCCTGGGACTCGCGATCCGACCGCTCGTCGTCGGGCGCGGCCGGCCGGGACCCAGCGGTGTTCGCCGAGATCAATGCGTTCACGTCGGCATCGACCTGCAGCCCGGGACGCCAGATGCGCACGCGCCGGCGGATGTGCTTGCGCCTGTGCCACGGATACCTGGGGCCCGGCGCAGCCAAACCGGCGTGATCAGGTCCGCTCGGTCGTGGAGCGCGCCTCGACACGGTCCGCTTCCTGGGGACCTTCGCCGCGGCGGGCGAGCGAGCGGTACACGTCTCGATACCGGCGGGTCATCACCGAGCCGTCGAAGCGCTCCGCGCAGCGTCGCCGGATGTCCTCGGGATCGAGCTTCTGGAGCTCGCCGCACGCGTCCACCATCTCCTGGACGGAGTCGCAGACGAAACCCGTCACGCCGTGGTCGACGACCTCGGGCACCGAGCCGCGCCGCATCGCGACGACCGGCGTCCCGCACGCCATCGCCTCGATCATCACGAGCCCGAACGGTTCCTCCCACTGGATCGGGAACAGCAGGGCGTTCGCTTCGGCGAGCAGCTCCTGCTTGCGGTTCGCGTCCGCGTCGCCCAGGTACACCGCATCCTCATCGAGGAGCGGCTCCACCACCTCCTCCAAGTAGCGCTGCTCGTCGTCATCGGAAGCCTTCGCCGCGATCAACAGGCGGCGCCCCGCGGCGCGCGCGACCTGGATCGCCTCCACCACACCCTTGGTGGGATGCATCCGGCCGAGGAACAGGAACCAGTCGTCCTTCTCGGCACGGAACGGGGCGGCGGCGACGTCGATCCCGTTGTAGACCGTGGCCACCCACGGTAGGTCGGGCGCCGACCGGCGTTGCGCGTCGGAGATCGCGACGAGACCGACCGCGCGCAGCGAAGCGTAGAGGCGGCGCATCCAACCCTCGACGGGACCGTGGACCGTCACCACGGTGGGAACCGGGCGGTAAGGCGCGAGCAGCGGGCCGACGACCGAGTGGTCGTGCACGACGTCGACGTCCACGTCGTTGAGAAGCGCGGCCGCGCGCTGCGCGTGCACCAGCTCGATCGGCAGGCTGTCGGGGCCTCCGAGCCCGTCGGGCGTCGACCGGAAGGTCCGCCGCAACTCGGCGTCGGTGCGGTCTTCACCGGCTGCGATCAGCGTGACGTCGTCACCGGATGCCTCGAGCCCGTGGATCAGCGTCGCCACCATCTGTTCGATGCCGCCGTAGCCGTCGGGCGGCACCTCGAACCACGGCGGCGCGACCATCGCGATCCTCATACCGTCGGCACCCACCTCGACCTCGCTCCTCGAGCCGTTGCGGCCGGGCGATCGCCGGTCGATGCGACGGCCCAACGATGGACTCAGTGACAATCAGCTACCCGACGCGTGGCGGGCAGAAACCTCTCGGTCGGAGGCGTAGACCGTCGCGGTGATGGGAAAGCAGCCAAGCACGTAGCTGGATCGATCCGACTGGAGGGACCGATGGAGGAGCGACAGATCCGAGCCCTGCTGGAAGACGAGCGAACGCGCCTCCAAGGTTTGCGGGAGGGATTGTCGGACGCCGCGCAACCGGTGGAAGCCGAGACGGCGGCCGACCCTGCTGCCGGAGGACATCTGGCGGATGCGGGATCGGAGATGTTCGAGCGCTCCCGGGATCTCTCGATCGTCGAGGACGTGGACGCGCAGCTCGTCGAGGTGGAGCATGCGATCAGCCGGGTCGAGCACGGGACGTACGGACGCTGCGAGGCGTGCGGTCGCGAGATCGACGCCGAACGGCTGCAGGCCCGTCCCGCGGCGCGCTTCTGTCTCGAGGACCAGCGGGAGGCCGAGCGCGAGGCGCATCTGCGTTCGACCGCGTGAGACGCCGGGAGTCGGGGAAAGAGAACCCAGAAGGGTCCACGTCGATCGGGAGGTGATCGCGATGCCGGACAAGCGGCCGAGCGTCAAGAACGAGAAGCAGTACGAAGCGCTGAAGGAGAAGGGGATGTCGAAGGAGCGCGCGGCGCGGATCGCCAACTCCCCCGGAGCGTCGAAGCGGGGTGGAGAGGCATCGGGCTCGGGGAAGCGCCGGCGCACGACGAAGCAGGGCGGGACGACCGCGCAGAAGAAGGCCGCCGGCCGCAAGGGCGGTCGGGCGACCGCCCGCAAGCGGTCCTCGTGACGCGGTCATCGGACCGGGTTCCCACCGTCACGGTCACCGCGAACGGCCCCCTGCTGGTGCGGGGTACCGTCCGCATCCTGGATGCCGACGGCGTGGAGGTGCCCGTACGCCGCCAGGTGATCGCGATCTGCCGGTGCGGGCGTTCGTCGATCCAGCCGTTCTGCGACGACACCCACAAGGTGGTGCCCTTCAGCCCTCGCTCGGTTTCCGGAACCGTCGGCGGAGCGTCCTCGAAGGGGTTGCGGCCGGCCGGATGACGGAGCCGGCATAGGGACAGCCGCCGCGCACCACGCGCGAGGCGAGCGCGACCCAGGCCATCGTCGCCCGTTCCAAGACCCACAGCGGCGCGAGCAACGGGCTCACCGCGTCGAAGGCCCGGCGACCGTCGTGCCGGAGGCGCCCGACCTCGGCGGCCGCGACGGCGAGCGCCGCTCCGGCAACGAGGGCACGCGGCCGCGACCGCATCGCGATCGCGGCCGGCAGCACCGCCAGCATCGCCGCCAGCTTCAGCGGGTGCGCCCAGTCGTCGTACGCCTGGCGCGGCCGCTGCTCCAGGAACCGCCGGACGGTCGGCGGCCGGCGGCCCACGAAGAGCGCCGGGGCGTCCAGGACCCGGCCGCCGGCCGCCTCGATCGTGCGGACGAGCTCCAGGTTCTCGAACAGCACGTCCCCGTCGTAGCCGCCGATCTCGAGGAAGAAGGAGCGCCGGATCGCGAGGGTGCCCGGATGGTCGTGCCCCAGGGCCCGGTTCAGCAGGATCCGCGCGGTATCCCAGCGAGCGTGCCACGGCACAGGGTCGAACCGGTTCTGCGGCCGGACGATGTGCGCGCCCTCGAGGAGCCGGACGATCCGCTCGAGGGCCGCGCCGTCGTAGCGGACGTCCTCGTCGGCGATCACCACGCGGTCGTGCCGGGCGAGCCGGACACCCGTCCGAACGCCCCAGGCCTTGCCGTTCGCGCATCGCAGGTCGGACGCGGGCGCCACGTGCCGCACGATGCCTCCCCAGCGCTCGCCGTGCTCCGCGAACGTCGGGGGGTCGGAGCCATCGACCACGACGACGTCGGCTCGGGCGGCCAGCCACGCGAGATACGCGTCGAGGTCCGCGTCGCTGGTGTCGCCGGGCCGGGACCGCACCGGCAGCACGTAGCTGACGGGGGTCATCGCGCCGGAACGGCGACACCCCGACGGAGGCTCGACGTACCGGATCGCCATGCGTCCAGCAGGGAGGCGCTCCACCGGTCCTCGACGAGCTGAAGCGCTCCGGCGCCGAAGAGGACGTCGCGGAGCAGGGCCGGCTCGGCGCGACAGAGGGCGATCGCGGCGTCCATCGCCAGGATCTGATGGACCGCATCGGCCTCGACGTGCTCGTCGAAGAACCGGATCGCTTCTGGATCGAAGCCGAGCCGCCGGAACCCCGTTCCGTAGCAGCGGTTCGCCAGCGGCGAGGTCATCTCGAAGACGGCCAGGTGCCCGAGCGCCGCTCCCCGCCAGCGCCGATGGAGCCCGAACAGCGAGATCACGTTCACGGTCGCGAGCGTCACGCCCGGGAGATCCTCCACGTACGCTCCGTACCGCGCGTCGAGCCCGGACCGCTCCATCGTGGTGCGGAACAGCTCGGCATGGATCCATCGCGGATCGCCGCTGCCGTACTCGTCGTACTGGACGTCCATGACGCCGGCCTTCGCGGCGCCCTCGAGCCGCGGGATCACCCACGAGTGCGGATCGGCTTCCTTCAGCTGATAGGCGGAGCGATGGATCAGGAACTCGAGCGCCTGATCCCAGGTGGCGTCGTGCTCGAGGTGATCGGCGAGCGGATGACGGTCGGCCTCGCCGGCGATCGCACGGAGCGCCTCCCTCGGGTCCTCGGCGGGTGGGGGCGGCACGGCCGCTCGGAGCGCTCGCACGAACGGTTCCTCGAGCTCCCGACGCAGCGAGAGGACCTCGGGGTCCCACTCCCGCTCCTCCGGCACGTCCTCCACGCCGCGGTAGTGGAGCTCGTAACAGAGGTAGAGCGCGAGCTGGAGGT
>DASQTT010000248.1:0-11092 GCA_035641735.1 Actinomycetota bacterium
GAGACCAAGGCTCCGAACGATGCACCGCACGCCTCCTTGATGTCGGCTCCCGGGGCCGCTTGCGCGGTCCCGGTGAGCCCCAGCATCAGCAGCGCCGACGCGGTGGTGATGATCAGTCGCTTCGTCATCGCATCTACCTCCGGATTCGGGTCGGTCGTGCAGGTACCTAGGCGGTCACGCGAGCCATCCCGCGGTCCCGGTCACGCGCCACCAGCTCCCCGAACCGAACGACGAGCCACACGGCCGAAAGGCCGACGAGGCCGTAGATCACGCGGGTGAACCCGTTCGTCTCGCCGAACTCGAGGCCGGCGATCTCCGCGACGAGGTCGAACTCCGCAAGCGCGACGAGGCCCCAGTTCAGGGCCCCCACGATCGCCAGCCCCAGCGTCAGGACGTCGAACTTCTTCATCTGTCTCCCTCCTTTCGGTCTGTAGAGGTTCTGTCGAGGGTCAGGATAGGTGGCGCACCCGCGCGTGTCAAGGGTCTGTAGAGAAATCTGTTCAGATGTTGTACGGTTCAGCGATGAGAGAGCCCGAGAGGTATCTGCGGATCGGGGAGCTCGCCCGGCGAACGGGCACCTCGCCCGAGCTCCTGCGTGCCTGGGAGCAGCGCTACGGACTCCTCCGCCCCACGCGGTCCGAGGGCGGATTCCGTCTGTACTCCGACCAGGACGAAGACCGCGTCCTGCGCACGAAGACGCTGATCGCGGAGGGACTGTCGGCCGCCGAGGCCGCCCGTCGCGCGCTCGGCTCCGAGGAGCCCACCGAGGAGGCGGAAGAAGCCTTCGCGGCGGAGGGACTCGCCACCGAGTTCCGCGAGACACTGGATCGCTTCGACGAGGATGGTGCGAACCGGGCCTTCGATCGCCTGCTGGCGGCCTTCTCCCTCGAGACGGTGATGCAGCAGGTGCTCCTGCCGTACCTGCATCTGTTGGGGGCCAGGTGGGCGTCCGGGGAGATCTCGGTCGCGCAGGAGCACTTCGCGTCGTCGCTGATCCGAGGACGGCTGCTGGGCCTCGCTCGGGGCTGGGGTACGGGCCGCGCCCGATCGCTCCTCCTCGCATGCCCGCCGGGGGAGGAGCACGATCTCGGGCTGATCATGTTCGGTATCGCCGCGTGGCGGCGCGGCTGGCGGGTGACCTACCTGGGGCAGGACACGCCGTTCGGGACGATCGAGGAGGCCGCGGCCGACGTGAAGCCGGCGCTCGTCGTGCTTGCCGTGGCCGAAGGCACCCCGATCGCGCCCTTCAGGGATGAGCTCCGGAGGTTGGCCGACCGCGTCCCGATCGCCGTGGGCGGCGGCATCAACGCCGACGACGTGTCCGGCCTCGGCCTCCGGGTGTTGGAGGGTGACCCGATCGAGGCCGCCCGTTCAGTCGTCGCGTGATGTGCGGCCCGCTTCTCCGGCATCGAGGACGACGTCCTGCACGTGTGGCCGGCGTGAGACGGACCGCGCGGCATAGCCCGAGGGGACGGCGATCCTGGTCACCGGTGCGACTGGCTCCGATCAGCGGCTGGCGCCAACGTCGTCCCGGTCGCCGCCGGCGCCACGGGAGGCGGCAGAGCTAGCGAAGAGCGCGAGCACCGCGAGCGCCAGGATCCCTCCCTCGACGAGGGCGCTCTCGAGCGCGTCATCCTCTGCGCCGAGCCAAGCATGGAAGGTGCCGACGATCGCGAGGAACACGACGTATCCGCCCGCAGCCGTGGCGGCCAGGTACGGGATGAGCCCTCGCCGCCGAGTTCCGAGCCACGCCGTGCGCGCCCGCGGTCGAGCCACCGGGCTTCGCCGCGCCGACAGCACCATCACGACGAAGATCGCGTACGCCACGATCAGCGGCGGCATGACGGCCCGCGGCATGATCAGCCCGCCGAGACGAGGGTCCAGTCGCGGACGAACAGATGCCACCCGAGCCAGAGCCACAGCCCGAAGAGGAGGATCCGACCGGCAGCGGGTCGCATGAACGCGCGGAAGAAGTCCGTGAGGGTCGGCCACTCGGCCCCATGGATCAGCCCGATGCCCTGCCAGGTGAGGAGCACTGCGACGATCACCAGCCACCCGACGATCGCGATGAGACGCACGGCCACCACCTCCCGGAGAGAGCCGATCAGAGGATCTGCGAAAGGAACAGCTTGGTCCGTTCCTCGCGCGGCGAGGAGAAGAACCGGTCCGGTGTTCCCTCCTCGATCAAGGACCCGCTCTCGAAGAACAGGACGCGATCCGCGACCTCCTTCGCGAACCCGATCTCGTGCGTGATCACCACCATCGTGATCCCGGACCCGGCGAGCTCCTTCATCGCTTCGAGGACCTCCTTGATCATCTCGGGGTCGAGGGCGGACGTGGGCTCATCGAACAGCATGATCTTCGGTTCCATCGCCAGCGCGCGCGCGATCGCGACGCGCTGCTGCTGGCCGCCGGAGAGCTGGGCCGGGTACTTCGCGGCCTGTTCGGGGATCCCGACCCGGTCGAGGAGCTCCATCGCCTTCCGCTCGGCCTCCGCCTTCGGCCACCGACGGACGTTCCGCGGCGCCAGCGTGACGTTCTCCAGGACGCTCAGGTGCGGGAACAGGTTGAACGACTGGAACACCATCCCGATCTCGCTCCTGATCCGATGGATGTTGCTCACGTCGTCGGTGAGCTCGATCCCGTCGACGACGATCCGTCCGCGATCGTGTCGCTCCAGCCGGTTGATGCAGCGGATGAAGGTCGACTTCCCGGAGCCCGACGGCCCGAGGATCACGACCACCTCGCCGGGCCGGATGTCGGTGCTGATCCCCTTCAGGGCCTGGAACCTGCCGAACCACTTCTCGACGCCGTCGGCGACGATCATCGGCTCCCCGAGCTCCACGGCCGGCCCGTCCGCCGTCATCGCTCACCCACCCCGAGGCGGTGTTCGAGCCGCTGGCTCCATCGCGACAGCGAGAACGCGATCAGCCAGAACAGGAACGCGGCGGGCAGGAGCGCCTCGGCCTGGTGCCCCACGAACCGAAGGTCGTTCGTGGCCCGCTCGGCCGTGTCGAGGAGCTCGGAGAAGATGTCGAGGGCCGCCAGCAGGGACGTGTCCTTGAAGACGCTGATCACGTGGCCGATCATCGACGGGATCGTGGCGCGGAGCGCCTGCGGGAGCACGACGAGCGCCATCATCCTGGGCGTCGAGAGGCCGAGCGCGCGAGCCGCCTCGTACTGGCCCCCCGGGACGCCCTGGAGGCCGCCGCGGACGATCTCCGCGACGTAGACGGAGCTGAAGATCGTGATCATGAACAGCGCCCGGACCAGCTGCGGGATCGCCAGACCGGGCGGGAGCAGCAGCGGCAGCACGAACCGTCCGAAGATCAGCAGGGTCAGGAGCGGCACGCCTCGGACGAGCTCGATGAAGCCGACGCAGAAGCCCGACACCACCGGCAGCGTGCTCCGCCGGCCGAGCGCGAGCAGCAGGCCGATCGGGAGCGACACCCCGATCGCCACCGCGGCGACGATCAGGTTCAGCAGCAGCCCGCCCCACTGCTCCGCTCTGACCGGGCCGAACGAGAGCAGCACCAGAGCCACGGGGAAGGCGAGCGCCCATCCCACGAGGAGCGGCCGTAGGGCTCCACGCCCCAGCCGGCGCCCGATCGCCAGCGCGATCCCGTACAGCGCCACCGCCACCGCGAGCAGCAGCCAGACGAGCACGCTCTCGAGCAGGTACTGGAGCGCACCGATCGCGACGACCGCGAGCACGGCTGCCAGCAGCGTCGTCCGGCGCGACCACGCCGCGGGTGGACGGACGCCGCGGGAGAGCCCCGCCAGGCCGGCGTAGAGATACGCGACGGACCAGACCCGCCACAGCTCGTCCTGCGGGAACCGCCCGACCATGTAGACGCGCAGGTTCGCCTTCAGCACGGTCCAATCCGCAGAGACGAACACGAACCGGAGCACCCGGAAGAGCAGGTACGCGGCCGCCGCAGCCGCGAGCACGGTGAGGATCCCGTTCAGCGGGGTCGAGAAGAGGTTCGTCCGCAGCCACGCACCGAACGTCGTCGGCTCCGCGACCGGCGCGACCCCGATCGCCGGCTGCTCCTCGGCGATCGGGACGCCGCGTTCGAGGTCCTCGCGTGCCGGCCCTCGGACGCTCACCCGCGATCTCCCTTCGTCACGGCTCGATTGATCAGGTTCATCGCGAACGAGATGAGGAGCGTGATCACGAGGTACGTCCCCATCATCAACAGGAGCATCTGCGTCGCTCGCCCCGCCTGATTGATGATCGTGCTGGAGATCAGCACGATGTCGGGGAACCCGATCGCCAGCGCGAGGCTCGAGTTCTTCGTCAGGTTCAGGTACTGGCTGTTGAGTGGCGGGATCGCGATCCGGAGCGCCTGGGGGAGGACGACCAGCCGCAGCTGTTGACCGGGAGTGAGCCCGAGCGATTCCGCGGCCTCCTTCTGGCCCTTCGAGACCGCCTGGATGCTGCCGCGGACGATCTCGGTGATGAACGCGCCGGTGTAGATCACCAACCCGAGCAGCAGCGCGGTGAACTCCGGGCTGAACCGGAGACCACCCCGGTAGCCGAACCGCTCCGCCACCGGGATCTCACCGTCGACGGGTGAACCGGTGAGCAGGAACCCGAGCGCCGCGACCGCCAGGAACACGGCGAGCGCCCAGGTCGTCCGGCGGGCAGGCCTGCCGGTCCGCTCCTGGAGCCTGGTCCGCCATCGCCACGCCGCGATCGCAACGGCCAGCGCTCCGAGCAGGAAGAGGCCCCACGCGCCGGCGCCGGTCTCGAGCCGGACGGACGGGACGGCGGTACCACGGTTCGAAACGAGGATCGCGCCGAAGATGGACACCGCCCCCTCGATCGCGGGCAGGGCGAGGATCACCGCCGCCCACCAGAAGATGATCTGGACCAGCACGGGGGTGTTCCGGACGATCTCCACGTACACCTGGGCCAGCTTCCGCACGAGCCAGTTCGGTGAGAGCCGTGCGATGCCCATGATCAGACCGATCAGCGTGGCCAGCACGATCCCGACGGCCGCCACCAGGATCGTGTTCACAACACCGACCCGGAACGCGGCCAGGAAGCTCTCGTTCGGGCTGTAGTGGATCCCTTCCTGGATCGCGAAGCCGGCTCGCTGATCGAGGAAGCCGAACGATAGGTCCACCCCCTGCTGCTCCACCCCGTACCGGAGGTTGAGGAACGCCTCGCGGGCGACGATCACCAGGACCAGCACGAACACCGCCTGACCGACGAACCGCAGGAAGCGAACATCGCGCCAGAGCGGTGGGCGGACGGCGGCGGCGGGGAGGCTCAACCTCCTCCGCCGCCCCCGGTTCGAGCTCCTGGTCCGGACGTCACATCCCTACCGGAACGGGATGGCGTACTGGATGCCTCCCTCTGTCCACAGGGCGTTGATGCCGCGTTCGATGTCGAGCGGCGTGAGGTGTCGGTCGAAGATCTCACCGTAGTTCCCGACCGCCCCGATCACGTTCTGCATGAACGTCGGATCCACCGGGAGGCCGGGGTCGAACGACAGACCGGCTTCCTCGCCCTCGGCGACCGGGACGCCGAGGAGCGCGCCGATCTTCGGGTCGGACGGGGACTCGATCTCCTGGTCGAGGTTCGAGGAGTCCACGCCGAGCTCCTCCGCCAGGATCAGCCCGTTCACGACCATGTTGACGACGTCGAACAGCTCCGTCTCGCCGTCCAGCACGCCGGGCGCGAGCGGCTCCTTCGAGATCACGTCGTCGAAGATCACGAGCCCACCCGTATCCTCCTCCCACGTCGGGGCGAGCCCTGCGAGCGCCGACCGGTCACCGGTCACCGCGTCGCACCGGTTCTGGCGGAACGCCTGGAAGATCTGGTCGTAGTCTTCCAGGACGACCGGCTGGAAGTCGAGGTTCTGCGCGCCGAAGTAGTCCGCCAGGTTCAGCTCCGTCGTGGTTCCGGCCGTCACGCAGATCTGCGCTCCGTCCAGCTCCTCGATCGACCCGAAGTCGGCCTCGCGGGCGAGCATCGCCTGGCCGTCGTAGTAGTTCGGGTGCGCGAACGCGACGCCTTCCTCCCCGTCACGGGTGGAGGTCCACGTCGTGTTACGGACCAGCACGTCGAACTCGCCGGATCGCAAGGCGTTGAAGCGCGCGTCGGCGTCGACCGGGGTGAGCTCGTAGTGGGTGCCTTCCTCGGGCGAGTCGGTGCCGAAGATGGCCGCGGCGAAGGCCTTGCAGAAGTCGATGTCGAACCCTTCGAGCGTGCCCTCTGCGGTCTCGAACCCGAAGCCCGGGACCGTGTTGTTGACGCCGCAGCGCAGGGTGCCTCGGTCCTCGATCTCCTGGAGGAGCGTCTGCTGTTCTTCGACGCCACCTCCGGCCGTGGGGCTGCCGTCCCCGTCTGTGCCGTCGCCCTCTCCACCACGGGTACAGGCGGTCCCGAGGAGGATGACCATCGCGGCGAGAGCCGCTGCCTTGGAAAGGGAGTGCTTCCTCATCGCCAACTCCTTTCCTCTGGAAACCGACGATGCATCCCCGCATGGGGGTCGTTCCCACACTAGACGAGCCGCTCCCGGCCCCGCCACGGACTCGCGTCCGGGGTCGCGCTAGAACGAACCGGTGACGACCTCGCCGGCCGGCTCGTAGGTGCCCATGAAGACGCCGGTGGTGGACACCTTCGAGTCGACGAGGCGCAGCGCGGCGGGGATCGTGCCGTCGTCGAACAGGCGCTTGCCTTGACCGAGCACCAAGGGGAAGACCCACAGGCGGTACTCGTCGACGAGGCCGTGGCGGATCAGCGTCTGGGCGAGGTTCCCGCTGCCGTGCACCTGCAGCTCCGGCCCGACGTCCTCCTGCTTGAGCGCCGCGACGCCCTCGGCTGCGTCCTCGATGAGGAGCGCCGGCGTCCAGTCCAACGAGGGATCGCTCCGCGACGCCACGTACTTCGTGGCATCGTTCAGCGGCTTGCCGCCGGCCTCCTCGGGAGCGGTCGGCCAGTACGAGGCGAAGATCTCGTAGGTCCGGCGTCCGAGCAGGAGGTCGAACGGAGCGCCGAACTCCTCGGTCTTGGCCTCGGCCATCTGGTCGTCCCAGAAGTTGACCGACCAGCCGCCGTGCGCGAAGCCGCCGCTGTCGTCCTCCCCGGGTCCGCCCGGGCCCTGCATGACCCCGTCGAGGGTCAGGAAGGTGGTCACGATCAGCTTCCTCATCGCTCGTCTCCTCTCCGAGGCCTCAGGAGGGCCAGTCGGGCTTCGGCTTCGGCTCCTTGCTCAGCAGGTCGTCCAGCGAGGGCTTCCGCTCGCGCTCGGCCTTCGCCATCGCATCCCCGAGCCGGTCCGGCGACGGATCGTTCGCCGCCTCGAGCATCTCCTCGAGCGACTTCCCGGCGCTCCCCTTCAGCCGGATCCGCAGCGCGGCGAGCACCGCCTCGTGCCGCTCCGAGAGCCCCTGGGCCACCTTGATCTCGGTCAGAGTTTCCTCGGCCTTCGACAAGAGCTCCGCGTCCTCCACGAGGACAGTCTGCCACTAGGAACGATGCCGGCGGGAGTCGCATAATCGCTCATGGCCGGCGAAGGCGAGGAGGGATCCGCGTCCCGGGCGTCGAGCGACGACCTCCATATCCGTACGTTCCTGATCGCCGACGTCCGCGGCTGGACGGTCTTCACGCAGGAGAAGGGCGACGAGGGGGCCGGGAAGCTGGCTGCGAAGTTCGCCCGAATCGTGCGCGAGGTCGTGGAGGGTCGAGGCGGGAAGCTCCTCGAGCTACGTGGCGACGAGGCCATGTGCGTCTTCGGCTCGCCACGTCAGGCGATCCGAGCGGCCGCGGACCTCCAGGATCGGTTCGTCGAGGAGACCCTCGCCGACCCGGAGCTTCCGCTCACGGTCGGGATGGGCCTGGACGCAGGTGAAGCCGTCGAGGTCGAGGGTGGCTACCGAGGCGGCGCACTGAACCTGGCCGCGCGTCTGTGCAGTCAGGCACTCGCCGGCGAGATCCTCGGGTCGCGCGAGGTGGCACATCTCGCGCGACGCGTGGAGGGCGTCCGCTACGAGGACCGAGGCACGCTCAGCCTGAAGGGCTTGGCCGAGCCCGTTCACGTCGTGCGGGTCGTGCCGGAGGACCTGGACGCGGTCGCGCGTCTGCAGCCGTACGCACCGGCCGCACCGCGGCCCGACCGGCGGCAGCGACCGCCATGGGCGGCGATCGCCGCCGCCGCGCTCGCGCTCGTCCTCCTCGCGGTCGCGATCCCGATCCTCCGGTCGGGTCGCGACGTGGAGATCGGGTCGAACTCCGTCGCTCGCCTCGCTGCCGGAGACGCGCGCGTCGAGCTCGCGACCCCGCTCGGCCAGCGCCTCGGCGCGTCCGCGGTCGGGTTCGGCAGCCTCTGGGTCGCCCAGCCCGACGACGCCCGCGTGGTCCGTGTGGACCTCGAGGATGGCGAGGTCGTCGACACGATCGAGGTCGGCACGTCGCCCGCCGGCGTCGCCATCGGCGACGGCGCGGTCTGGGTCACGAACGCCGGCGACGGCACGATCACCCGGATCGATCCCGGCTCGAACTTCGCCAATCCACCGATCGCGGCGGGGTCGCGACCGACGGGGATCGCGTTCGGCGGGGGAGCCCTGTGGGTCGTGGATGCGCTCGTCGGCGATCTCCTCCGGATCGATCCGACGACCGGGGAGACGTCGCAGGAGCAGCCGCTCTCCGGCCAGCCGGCAGGCGTCGCCTACACGGATCGCGGAGTGTGGGTCGCGATGTCGCCGGCGGAGGTCGTGCGCCTCGACCCGGAGAGCCTCGACGTCACCCTCCAGAAGGCGGTGGGGAGCGGCCCATCCGACGTCCTGCCCGCGTTCGGTGCGATCTGGGTAGCGAACCGCTTCGACGGCACGGTCTCTCGGATCGACCCTTCGACCGGAGCCGTCCTCTCGGCGGCCGTCGGTGACGGTCCGAATTTCCTCGCCGTTGCCGCCGGCGCGGTCTGGGTGACGACCGAGTACGACGGTCGCGTGACCGAGCTCGATCCGGAGACCGGAGCGGTCCAGAGAGCCGTCCGCGTCGGCCCCTCGCCCGCGTCGATCGCGTCGGACGGCGACGGACTGTGGCTCTCGGTCGGCGCCTCGCCGACCGAGCATCTGGGCGGGACGCTGGTGGTCGCGTCGGCCGAGCAGCCGAAGACGCTCGATCCGGCGGTGGCATACGAAGACACTTTCCTGGCCTGGCAGATCTTCGCCTACACCAACGACGGCGTCCTCGCCTTCGAGAAGGTCGGCGGCCCGAGCGGCACCACGCTCGTGCCCGATCTCGCGACCGCATTGCCCGAGGTCTCACCCGACGGGAAGACGTATCGCTTCACCCTCCGTGAGGGCATCAGGTACTCGAACGGGGAGCCGGTGCTGCCGGAGGACTTCCGTCACGGTCTGGAGCGCACGTTGATGCTGAGTCCCGACATCGGCCTGGCCTTCTTCGGCGCGATCCGAGGAGCCGCTCGATGCGACGGCGGCGCGGCGACCTGTGATCTCTCCGAGGGTGTTGAGACCGGTGACGGTTCGGTGACGTATCACCTCACTGGTCCGGACGCCGATCTCCCGTTCAAGCTCGCGTTACCGTTCGCCTATCCCCTGCCGGCGAGCGTTCCGTTCGAGGACCAGCGTCTCGATCCCGTTCCCGCCACGGGGCCGTACTTGGTTGCGAGCGCGAACGCGGAGAAGATCGAACTCGGACGGAACGAGTCGTTCCGTCAGTGGTCGGGGGCCGCCCAGCCGGACGGCTTCGTCGATCGTGTCACGTGGAACGTCGGCGTCGACCCTGGATCGGCGTTCGGTCAGCTCGACGACTCGCTGGACTGGCTCGACGATCCGCCACCGTCCGACGAGCTCGATGCGCTCGATCTGGCTCACCCGGGCCAGGTCGTGCAAGCGCCGCAGGCGCGTACCTACTTCGTGGGCTTCGACCTTAGCCGGCCGCCGGTCGATGACGTCGCCGTGCGGCGCGCGGTCAACTATGCGATCGCCCGCGACCGCGTCGTCGAGCTCCTGGGCGGCCCCACCCGGCAGCGACCGACGTGCCAGATCATCCCGCCGAACTTCGCGGGCTACGAACGGTTCTGTCCGTACACGCTCGCGCCGGAGGAGGACGTCTGGTCCGCGCCGGACATGGAGCGGGCCCAAGCCCTCGTTCGCGAGGCTGGGGTTCGGGGGGAGCCGCTCCGCGTCTGGGTAAGCAGGTCCGGGTTGCCGCCCGGAGCCGTGGCGACGATGCGCTACGTCACCGACGTCCTGCAGGACCTGGGCCTCGAACCGAAGCTCACGATCCTCCCCTCGGAGCTCGAGTACTTCGGGCCGATCTACGGCGGGCTCCCAACGCAGGAGCCGCCGCATGTCTACATGTCCGGCTGGCAATCGGACTATCCCGGCGGCGGGGACTTCATCGACACGCAGTTCCACTGCGAAGGAGGTGCGAACGCGTCGGGGCTCTGCGACCCCCATCTCGACCGTCGCATCGAACGAGCGAAGCAACTCCAGATCGATCAGCCGGCGGCGGCGAATCGTGCCTGGTCGAGCATCGACCACGAGCTCGTGATGCGGGCGATCTGGGCTCCGCTGACGAACGAGGTCGCCACCCACGCCTTTTCGGCGCGGACCGAGAACGTCCAGATCCACCCGCAATGGGGCCCGCTCCTCAGCCGCATGTGGGTGGAGTGAAGCGGCCGCCCGATCCCGGTTCCGCCACGGCGAGGCAGGGGGCGGCGTGAGGGCCGACCTCCCGGCCGGCGTCGTCACCCTCGTGTTCACCGACGTGGAAGGGTCCACGAAGCTGCTGCACGAGCTCGGCGCCGGGTCGTACGCCGACGCGCTTGCCGAGCACCGCCGGTTGCTGCGCGATGCGTTCGCCCGTCACGGCGGCGTCGAGGTCGACACGCAGGGGGACGCGTTCTTCTACGTGTTCCCCGACGCGGGCGGGGCCGTCGTGGCAGTCGACGAGGCGCGCGACGCACTTCGGGCCGGTTCTATCCGCGTCCGCGTCGGCGTCCACACGGGCACGCCGCATCTGACCGACGAGGGCTACATCGGCGAGGTCGTGCACCTCGGCGCCAGGATCGGCGCAGCCGGTCATGGCGGCCAGGTGCTGCTCAGCGAC
>DASQTT010000249.1:0-2983 GCA_035641735.1 Actinomycetota bacterium
GCCACCTCGCGACACACGATGCACGTCGGGGAGGAGAACAGGACCAGCCGACCCGATCCGGGACCGCCGACCGCCACCTCGCGTCCGTCCGCCCCCCTCGCCGTGAACGCCGGCAGCGCGTCGCCGAGCGCGGGCCCCTCGTCGTCGATCTCCAGCGCGCCGCGCGGGCCGAGGCGGAGGTGGAGCGTGCCGACCTGGCGCGCGAGCGCCACGACGACCAGGCAGAGCACGACGAGCAGGACCCACTGGGCCACGAACGCCGCCGTCCACCATCCGCTCATCGCATCGTCCAGGTCGGCTGCTTGTCGTCGTCGAAGAACTGGATCAACGGGCTCCCGTCGTCCGCGAGCCCGACGAGTGCTCGGAGCGCGCCCTCCGCGTCCAGCAGTCGGAGGATCGGGAACCCGTCGGCGGCGAGCCCGAGTCGGATCCGGACGCGGCCCGCTCGATCGTACAGGCCGAGGGTCGGGGCCCCCTGATCGGCCAGCGCGTATCGGTGCGAGATCTCGTCACCGTCGACGTGCGCCGCGAGGGTGGGCGAGGCGTCGGACGCCAGACCGAACTTCGCGCGGATCTTCCCGTTGCGATCGCCGAAGGCGAGGCTGGCCGAGCCGTCGGTGGACAGTCCGAAGGTCGCCCGGACCTTGCCGTGGTCGTCGCCGATCGCGATGCCCGCCGATCCGTCCGAGGACAATCCGAAGCGAGCACGCACCTGGCCGTCGGGGTCCAGCATCGACAGGAACGGGGACTCGTCGTTCGACAGTCCGATACGCAATCGGACGTGCCCGGCAGGATCCAGGATCTCGAACTCCTCCGCTCTGACGACGCGATTCTTCATCGACTGACCGAACGCCGGGGCTTGAGGGCGTCGGTTCTATCGTCGCCTGCGGAGGACACCCAGACAACAACCCGCTGGAGGTCAGTGCGAGGGGGCGATCCCGGCAGTGTCGAGCCGGCTGGAAAGGTCCCCGAATGTGAGAAACCGCCGGAACCCGAAGGCTCCAGCGGTCTCTCAACGCCCACGATATGGGGCCGCGTCGCGTCCGTCAAGGCGCGGGCCACGCTTTTGTCACTCTTTCGACGCCGGTCGGAACCGCATCGGTTCGTCGTCGGTGCGGCGCAGCCCATCGTGTCACCCGCGCCGGATCAGCTCCCGGCGCGCGGTCGTCGCCGAGAGCCGCTCCGGCCGCGGCGTCACCCCGATCCCGGGGCCGTGCGGCACCGCCATCGTGCCGTCGGGGGCGAGCCCGAAGGGTTCGGTGAGGTCGTCGTGGAAGTAGCGGGACGAGGCGCTGGTGTCGCCGGGCAGCGAGAAACCGGGCATGGCGGCGAGAGCCAGGTTCAGGGCCCGGCCGACCCCAGTCTCGAGCATGCCCCCGCACCAGACCGGTACCCCTCGGGCCGCGCAGAGATCGTGGATCCGCTTGGCCTCGACCACCCCGCCCACGCGCCCTTGCTTGATGTTGACGATCCGGCACGCGCCGACCTCGAGGGCCGCCGCCGCGTCCGCCGCCGACCGGATCGACTCGTCGAGGCAGAGGTCCGTCGAGATGAGCGCCTGGAGCTTCGCGTGCTGAAGCAGATCCTCGTGGTGCAACGGCTGCTCGACCATCAGCAGCCGTTCTGCGTCCATCGCGCGGAACACGTCGGCGTCCTCGAGGGTATAGGCGGCGTTCGCGTCCACCGATAGCAGCACGTCCGGATGCGCCGACCGGACCGCCCGGACCCGCTCGACGTCGGTGCCGGGCTCGATCTTCAGCTTGATCCGCACGTACCCCTCGTCGAGGTAGCCGACGACCTGCTCGAGGAGGACGGCCGTCGTCCGCGCGATCCCGACGCTGACGCCGCAGGGAACGCGCTCGCGCTCGGCTCCGAGCCAGGACGCGAGCGACTCCCCTCTGGCTCGAAGCTCGGCGTCGAGGAAGGCGTCGATCACGGCCGCCTTCGCCATCGGGTTCGCCCGCACGGGATGGAGCGCTCGCTCGACGCCGGCCACCTCCACGTCGCCGGCCTCGAAGAGCAGCGGTCCCAGGAAGTCCCGGATCGCGACCCACGCGCCTTCGTTGAACTCCCCGCTGAAGTCGGGGCGCTCGTCAGCGACGCACTCCCCCCAGCCCTCCGCGTCGTCGGTCTCGACCCGGACGATCACGCACCGCTTGTGGGCGGTCTCGCCGAAGCTCGTCCGGAACGGGCGGACGAGCGGCAGCTCGACCAGGAACAGCTCGAGCGCTCGAACTCGGGTCACCGCCCGGGCGTCCCGAGCACGTACGCGGAGCGCTCGCGATCGAAGCCGACCACGACGAGGCCTACCGCGAAGGACTTCTCGATCGCGACGGCGACCGCGTCCCGCCACCTCGTCGCGAGGGCCCGATCGCGTTCGCGCAGCGCCGGATGATCCCGCGGGACCTCGAGCACGGCCCCCGCCGGACCTGGCTCTTTGAGCGGCGTGGGCTCGGGCGCGGCGGGATCCCCCTTCGCGGCGAGCACCGTGGGCACGTCGCCGGGGATAGCCCGAGGGCCGGGCTCCCGGTCGAGCTCCCACCGAACCACCATCCGGTCCGTGCGGTCGTCCCGGTTCAGGTCGTCGGTCATCTCACCGTAGAAGGCCCGGCCGAACCGGTCCGCGAACGCGCCAAGCTTTCCCAGGTTCAGCCAGGCGTTCCGCGCGACCAGCGGGTCGAACGTCCAGCGCGCGACGTGGATCCCTTGCTCGAGCGCCTGCGCCCGCTGGGCGAGCTTCATCGCGTACCCGACGCCCCGGTGCCGCCGATCGGGAAGCGCCGCGAGCATGTGCGAGTGCACATGCAACCCCTCGTCGTCCACGCCGGCCCATCCGAGCACGAAGCCGACGAGACGGTCGCCGTCGTAGGCGCCCCACGGCACGTTGCCGGAATCCGCGAGGGCGGTGAAGACCTCTCGTGGAAGGAGCTGGAACGGTCCCCACGTCGCGATCATCACTTCGATCGCGCCGTCGAACTGCTCC
>DASQTT010000250.1:0-7584 GCA_035641735.1 Actinomycetota bacterium
CTCCTCCGGAACCGGACCTCCCCGCCCCGCTTCCGTTCCCGCCGGTGCACCGGAGAGGACCCGTTGGTGGACCCCGAGCAGGTCCGTGCGAACGTCGAGGAGGTTCGGACGCGGATCGCCCGTGCCGCGGAACGGGCGGACCGCGACCCGAGTGAGATCCGTCTGATCGCCGTCGCGAAGACCGTGCCGCCCGAGCCCGTCCGCTGGGCGGTCGACGCCGGGATCCGCGACGTCGGGGAGAACTACGTCCAGGAGCTACGGACGAAGCGGTCGGAGGTTCCGGGCGCCACGTGGCACTACGTGGGGACGCTGTCCTCGGGCGGCGCCCGCGCGGTCGCGGATCTCGCCGACGTCGTGCAGTCGGTCGCCGGCGAGCGCGCCACGCGCCGTCTCGCCGGTCGCGCCGCCCGCGCGGGCAAGGTGCTCGACGCGCTGATCGAGATCGACTTCACGGGCGAGCGCTCGGGCGTAGCCCCGGAGGAGGCGCGTACGTTCGCCGATCTCGTCGCGACGCTGGAGGGGCTGCGCCTGATCGGCGTGATGACGATCCCGCCGCTCGTCGCCGATCCGGAGGAGTCGCGCCCCTACTTCGCGAAGCTTCGCGCGCTCCGAGACGACCTGCGGGAACGGCATCCGGAGGTGCTGGAATCCTCGATGGGGATGTCGTTGGATTACGAGGTCGCGGTCGAGGAAGGCGCTACGATGGTCCGCATCGGGACGGCGCTGTTCGGTCCGCGGAGCAGACCGGGACGGTCCGAGCCCGGGATGCAGCCGGGGATGCACCCAGGGACGAAGGAGCGAGCATGAGCAGCGTGTGGAAGAAGACCTTGAACTACCTCGGTCTGGTCGAGGACGACGAGGAGTTCGTCGAGGAGCTCCCCGACGTCGAGCCCGCGCCGGTGCGTCGCATGCGACCGCAGCCCGTCCGGGAGGTCTCCGCCGACGCCGAGGGGGTCGTCCGGACGATCGCCGCGCCACGCCCGGCAGCCTCCTCCGCGATCCACAAGTCGGAGCCGAAGCGTTTCAATGAGGCCCGAGAGGTCGCCGACCGGTTCAAGACGGGCACCGCGGTGATCATGAACCTGCAGGGAACCGAGGACTCCACCGCGCGGCGACTCGTCGACTTCGCGTCGGGGCTCGTCTACGGCCTCGACGGCAAGATCGAGCTCGTCGCGAACCGCGTGTACCTGCTGACCCCGGCGGATGTCGAGGTGTCGGCCGAGGAGCGCGAGCGCATCGCCGGCGGGGGCTTCTACAACCAGTTCTGAGGCAGCCCGTCCGGCCGGGAGGCGCTGCTAGCATCCCGCGCGCGGATGACGGGCGGAAACGACTTCCTGAGCGAGGTGATCTGCCTCGCCCTGTTCGTCTACATGCTCCTCCTGCTCGCCCGAGTGATCCTCAACTGGATCCAGTTCGCGGGTTGGCGGCCGCCGCTCGGGGGACCGTTGCGAGCCGGATACGAACTCGTGATCGACGTCACCGAGCCTCCCCTGCGGCTGCTGCGACGGATCGTGCCGCCCGCGGGTGTCCTGGATCTTTCGGTCCTGGTGGCCTTCGTCGTCATCGCCGTGTTACGTAGAGTGTTCTGCTGATCCACGAGGGGAGATCGATGAGGGACGACCGAACCGACCGTGCCGAGTGGGCGTCCGCTCCGGCCGGGCAGCTCACGCCGGCCGACGTGCAGCACAAGCAGTTCCGCACCGCGCGGATGGGCGGGGGCTACCGGATGCGGGAGGTCGACGAGTTCCTCGACCAGGTGACGGACACGCTCACCTCCCTCATCGCGGAGAACGAGCGGCTGCGGCGCGGCGGTGCGGTCCAGCCGGCGGCAGCGTCGCCGAGCGCCCCGATCACCGCAGGCGATCGGGGCGCGATCGAGGCCTTCCTCCGCCGCGAGAAGGCGTTCCTCCAGAGTCTCGGCGGACTCGTGCAGGGGCACGCGGAGGAGCTGAAGGACATGGTCCGCTCGGCACGAACGCCCGCCGACGTCGCGACGCCGGCCGCGGTCGTGCCCGCAGAGGCGCCCCCCGTGGATGAGCCGCGCGTGGAACCCGCGGCGGCCGTGCCGCCCGTCGAGGAAGTCGCCGACGCGACCGAGGACGCGCCGCATCAGGTCGCGGAGCCGCCGGCGCAGGAGGAGCCCGACGGCGACCGAGTCGTGGACGCCTCCGGCGTCGACGACGAGACCGGGGCGATCCCCGCGGCCGAGGCGGAGGTAGAGCCCGAGATCGGGGCGGAGGAGCCGATCCGGCTCGACGAGCCGGAGCCCGCCCGGTCCCGCCGGACCGAGGAGGGATCCGCGGGTTCCCTCCGGGAGCTCTTCTGGGGCGAGGAGTAGGCCGGACCTTCAGCCGGCCGGCCTGAGCGACACGATCACCCGCGACCCGTCGACGGTCGCCTCGTGGTGGTCGTCCGACACGGCCTCCGAGAGCACGGATCCGGCCAGCGTTTCCTCCGCGATCGAGTCCCGGTGCGCCTCGATCGCGTGGGCCGCCTCGCCCGTCGCCTCGAGGCCGAGGACGATCCGATCGGTCACCTCGAGCCCGGCCTCCTTGCGGGCGTCCTGCACGAGACGGATGACCTCGCGCGCCAGTCCTTCCAGCCGGAGCTCCGGGGTGACCTCGAGGTCCAAGGCGAGCGTAACGCCGCCCTCCGAGGCCACGCCCCAGCCCGCTCGCACGTCCCGGGCGAGGACCACGTCGCCGGGGCCGATCGAGACCGAGGAGCCGTCCGCGAGGTCGAGCTCGACGGTCGCACCTTCGGCCAGCCTCGCGGCGTGGTCGGGGGCGGTCCCCAGCGCCTTCGCGACGGCCTGCACGCGGCGTCCGAGACGGGGCCCGAGCGACTTGAAATCCGGCTTCGCTTTCCATCCGCCGTATGCCTCGGCCGGCTCCGCGAACCGCACCTGCTTCACGTTGAGCTCCTCGGCCACGATGTCGAGCAGCTCGGTCAGCTCGCCGGGCGTGCCCGGCATGTGGATCACCGCGCCCGGCAACGGCTGGCGCGTTCGGGTCCTCGTCTCGGTCCGGATCCTCCGGCCGAGTTCGACCAGCTCGCGGGCCACGGCCATCGCGTCGTCCAGGCCGGGGTCGATCGCGGCCTCGTGCACGACGGGGTAGTCGGCGAGGTGCACGGACACCGGACGCCCGGCCCGCTCCGCCGCGAGGTTCGACCACATCTCCTCGGCGACGAACGGCGTCATCGGCGCGAGCAGCGTCGCCACCGTGACCAGGGACTCGTGCAGGGTGTGGAACGCCGAGCGCGAGTCCTCGCCGCCGCGGCCACCCGGGTTCCAGAAACGCCGCCGCGATCGACGCACGTACCAGTTCGAGAGGTCGTCGACGAACGCCTCGATCCGCCGGCCGGCGCCGGTCACGTCGTACGCGTCCATCGCGTCGCGGGCGTCCCGAACGGTGCCCGCCAGGCGCGAAGCGAGCCACCGATCCAGCACCGGTCGCTCCGCGAGGGCGGGCGCCGGCTCCCGGTCCGGGTCGAACCCGTCGGCGTTCGCGTAGAGCACGAAGAACGCGTAGACGTTCCACCAGGTGAGGAAGAAGCGGCGGACGGCGTCTTCCAGGATCGCGTCGCCGAGACGGCGGGAGGACCACGGTGACCCGGACGTCAGGAGCACCCACCGGAGCGGATCGGCGCCGTGGCGCGCCATCACCTCGAGCGGGTCGATCACGTTCCCGAGGGATTTCGACATCTTCCGGCCGCCCTCGTCGACGATGAACCCGAAACAGACGACGTTGCGGTAGGCCGTCGAGTCGAACAGGGCGACGCCCTCGGCCATCAGCGTGTAGAACCAGCCGCGCGTCTGGTCGATCGCCTCCGAGACGAAGTCGGCGGGGAACCGCGCCTCGAAGCGCTCCGCCCCACGGTCGAGGTCGGGGTGGTACGCCCACTGCGCGAAGGGCATCGCGCCCGAGTCGTACCAGGTGTCGATCACCTCGGGGACGCGACGGGCCTCCTGGCCGCACGTCGGACAGGCGAACGCGACCTCGTCGATCGTCGGTCGGTGCGGGTCGAGCCGGCCGAGGTCGCGACCCGCGAGCGAGCCGAGCTCGGCGCGCGAGCCGACGACCGTCACGTGACCCGATCCGCACCGCCAGATCGGCAGCGGCGTCCCCCAGTAGCGCTCGCGCGACAGCGCCCAGTCGACGTTGTTCTCGAGCCAGTTCCCGTAGCGTCCGTGCTTGATGTGGTCGGGATACCAGTTGACGGCGTCGTTCACCTCGAGCAGGCGTTCCTTCACGGCGGTCGTGCGCACGTACCAGGAGGTGCGCGCGTAGTAGAGGAGGGGCGTGCCGCAACGCCAGCAGAACGGGTAGGTGTGCTCGTACGTCCCCGAGCGGATCAGCAGCCCGCGCTCACGGAGATCCTCGACGATCGCCGGATCCGCGTCCTTCACGAACTTGTCGCGCACGAACGCGGGAGCAAGGTCGGTGAACCGTCCGTCGTCGCCGACGGGCTTGAACGTCGGCCAGCCCTGCGCCGTCCCGGCCGCGAGATCGTCCGCGCCGAACGCGGGCGCCAGATGGACGACCCCGGTCCCGTCCTCCATCGACACGAAGGCGCCCTCGACCACGGTGTGCGCGGCCTCCACGTTCGGGTACGGCGGTTCGTACCGCACGCCGACCAGCCGTGAGCCGGGGACGGTCCGCTCCAGGGCGGCCTCCTCGCCGAGTGCGGCCGCGCGGAGCGGCGCGGCCACGATCAGCCGCTCGTCGCCGCGACGGACCTCCACGTACTCGGCGTCCGGGTCGACCGCGGCACCGACGTTGGCCGGGAGGGTCCAGGGGGTCGTCGTCCATACCACGAGCGACGCGCCGACCAGCGACGGATCGCCGGCCTCCACGATGGGGAAGCGCACGAAGACGCTCGGGTCCTCGACCGTCTCGTACCCGAGAGCGACCTCGGCGTCCGACAGCGCCGTCCCGCACCGCGGGCAGTAGGCGGTGACCTTGTCCGCCTCCACCAGGAGGCCTCGCTCATGGAGGCGTTTCAACGACCACCAGACCGACTCGATGTAGTCGGGATCCATCGTCCAGTACGCGTCGGCCATGTCGATCCAGAACCCGATCCGCCGCGTGAGGTCCTCCCAGTCCCGGACGTAGCGGCGCACCGAGACGCGGCAGCGCTCGTTGAACTCCGCGACACCGAACGCCTCGATGTCGCGCTTCCCCTAGGTCCCGATCTCCTTCTCGACCTCGATCTCGACGGGCAGGCCGTGGCAGTCCCATCCGGCCTTCCGGTGGACGTGATGGCCGGTCATCGTGCGGTAGCGCGGGTACACGTCCTTGAAGGTGCGCGTCATCGCGTGACCGATGTGCGGCCGTGCGTTCGCCGTCGGCGGGCCGTCGTAGAAAACCCACTCGGGGGCGCCTTCCCGCTGCGCAACGGAGCGGTGGAACACGTCGGCCTCGTCCCAGAACGCGAGGATCCGCTCCTCGAGCTCGGGCACGCGCAGCTTCGCCTCGACCGGTCGGAAACCCGGGCCTCGTGCCTTCGTCATCTCCGCCTCCCGAGATGCAGCAACGCCTCGTCCTCGATGCGAGGACGAGGCGTGGGCCCCGCGGTACCACCTCGCTTGCCGGCGCCTCGCGGCGCCGGCCGCTCGCGGCCGCGATCACGGCCTGCCGCGGTCACGGGCGGACCCGCCTGCGTCTAGTGCGGACCGCGGCGGCGGCCCGGTTCGGGCAGGGGCTCGGGGAGGATGCGCACGGAGGGCGCGGCACCGGGCTCCCACCGTCCCCGGCTCGCTCCTGACCGCGCGGTCTCCGCCGCGTGTTCCCGTCGTTGCCTGTGGCGCGGATGGTACACGGCGGATGCGGCGGCGCCGCGCGCCCTCGGACCGCGCCCGGTGACGTCACCATCGCCGCCCTCCGCTGGAGGTGAAGCATCGCAAGGGGTCTGGTGCGTCGATGCGGGTGAGGTGGCGGGCTGCCGGGATGCGTCCACGTGCTACCCTTCGCCCCCATGGCCGAGGCGAAGCTCACCAAGAAGGAGCACGACGACCTCCGAGCGCGCTTGCTCGAGGAGCACGGACACCTCGATGCGCAGCTCGCGACGATCGTCGAGGAATCCTTCGCCGCGACGCAGTCCGACATGTCCGGGGACGTGGGGCTGGACGACGAGTCCGCGGACGCCGGGACCGCCACCTTCGAGCGCGAGAAGGACCTGTCGATCGAGAACAACATCCGGGACCTCCTCCGGAAGATCGACGGGGCCCTCAAGCGCATGGACCAGGGGACCTACGGTCTGTGCGTGCGATGTGGGCGACCGATCGAGAAGCCCCGGCTGAAGGCCCTCCCGTACGCGGAGCTCTGCATCAAGGACGCGCAGGCCGCTCAGTCACGCCGGTGACGTGGACGGCCGCCGGAGGCGCGCGGCCGCGCTGCTGTTCCTGACCGCACTCGGCGCGTACGGACTCGACCGCATCACGAAGCTCTGGGCCGAGGCGACGCTGCCCGGCGATCCCGTCGACGTGGTCCCCGGCGTCCTCACGCTCCGGTTCACCGAGAACTCCGGAGGCGCGTTCAGCATCGGACAGAGCGCCCCGTGGTTCTTCGTCGGAGTCACCGTCGTCGTCTCCCTCGTGATCGTCGCGACGGCGTTCCGGCACACCGGCCGCGGTGTCGCGGTCGCGCTCGGGCTCGTCCTGGGCGGCGCGCTCGGCAACCTCACGGACCGGGCGATCCGCGGCCCCGGGTTGCGGGGCCGGGTCATCGACTTCATCGACTTCCAGGTCTGGCCGGTCTTCAACCTCGCCGACTCCGCGATCGTGGTCGGCGCGATCCTCCTGGCCTGGACCGGCTTCCGCGACCGCGAGGAGGAGGCGAACCGCCCGGTGCCGGCCGCGCCGGATCGGGCGTGACGCGGTCGATGGAGGCCGAGCCGGGCCGCCTCGACGCGGTCGTGGCGAAGCTGACCGGCGCTCCGCGGGCCGACGTCCAACGGGCGATCGCCGACGGGTCGGTCCTCGTCGATGGCGCCTCGAGGCCGAAGTCGTTCCGTCTGGCGGGCGGCGAGCGCCTGACGGTCGACCTCGCCACCGACGAGCCGCTCGCGCCCGAAGGCCCCCCGGTCCCGATCCGCTACGAGGACGAGCACCTCGCCGTCGTCGCGAAGCCCGCGGGCCTCGTCACCCATCCCACCGCCGGCCGGCGCCGGGGGACCCTCGTGAACCGCCTCCTCGGGATGGGCGTGGCGCTGGCGCCGGGGGGCGGCGAGCTCCGTCCCGGCATCGTGCACCGACTGGACGCGGGCACCTCCGGGCTGCTCGTGGTGGCCAAGACCGACCCCGCGTTCGCCGTCCTCCGGGAGCGGTTCCGCCGCCACGACGTGGATCGCCGCTACCTGGCGCTCGTGCGCGGGACGGTCGAGACCGACGCGTTCGCCGTCGAGGCGCCGCTCGGCCGGCGCGCCGCTCGGATCGTCGTCGACCCGACCGAGGGACGCCGCGCCGAGACCCGCTTCGATGTGCGGCGCCGATCTCCGCGGGCGACGCTGCTGGAGGCCGTGCCGACCACGGGCCGCACCCATCAGATCCGGGTCCACCTCGCGGCGGTCGGGCATCCGATC
>DASQTT010000251.1:0-7536 GCA_035641735.1 Actinomycetota bacterium
CGACCGCCTCGATCCGGTCCCAGCCCGGCCGCCTCGCCACCGTCGCCGGCGACTGCCCGCAGCACTTCGTATCCGCCAGGAAGATCAGATCCGGGTCGGCGTCGATGATGTACTCGGCCGAGAGCTGCGGATAGCCGCCGCCCGCGCCCTTCGCCCGATCGGCGATGTTCTCGAGCCCGACCATCGAGTAGAGCTTGCCGATGAAGGTCGACGACGTGACCGAGTAATAGGTGTCGTCCAGCTCGTGATAGAAGGTCAGCGCCGTGGTCGTGTCCACGTCCGCCGTGATCGCGCGGATGTCGTCCTTCATCCGATCGATCAGTTCCCGCGACTCGCTCAGGTGGTCCGTCACGAGACCGAGCTGCTCGATCTGGCCGTACACGTCCCGAAGCGTCGAAGCCGCGGGCTGCAGGAGCGCCGGGATCCCGAGGCCCTCGAGCGACGAGCCAAGGTCCCCCGGCTCGGTCGAGTACACGACGATGTCGGGCTCGTAGGAGGCGATCGCCTCGATGTTCGGCTCGTAGCCCGATAGATCGGTCCGGGGGGCGTCTTCGGGGTAGGTGGACTGGTCGTCGACCGCGACGACCTGGTGGCCGGCGCCGACGGCGAAGAGCATCTCGGTTGCGGTCGGTGAGAGCGAGACGATGCGCTCCGGCCGGTCGTCGAGGGTGATCGTGCCCGCGGATGTCTCGACGGTCAGGGGGTACACGACGACCGTGTCGGGCGCATCGTCCGGCGGACCGCTCCGCGGCGCGGGAGGTGGGTCTCCGCAAGCGGTGAGCAGCAGCAGGACGCCGACGAGGCCGCCGACGAGGCGATGGATCATGGCGCGTCTCCCTTCACGCGAAGGCGACGGTCCTCTCGCGCTCGGGCAGGTCTCCTGACTCCCGGATCACCGCTCGCCCGACCCTTCCCGGACCTCCGGTCCAGTGGTGTGTGTCGGGTCCGCTCCCCGGTCACAGTGGCGCGACCGTGCCGGATTCCCACCGGCTTCCCTCTTCGGGCCCCTCGGCATGGACGTCGGGGCCGTCCGACCGCCGAAGCGGCCACTCGGGCGCGTGAACCTATGTGCGGCGCAGTCTAGCCAACGCGGTTCGGTCGCGCAGCAGGAGTGGCGCGACCCTGTGGGATGCTCTGCCGCATGCCGGCGCCGACCGAACGCACACAGGTTCACCGCATCCCGGACCGGGGACACTACGACCGCGGAACGATCGACCCGATCCTCGACGAGGCCCTGATCTGCCACGTCGCGTGGGTCGATCCCGAGGGCGGTCCGCGATGCCTCCCGACGATCCACGCACGGGTCGGCGACACGATCTACGTGCACGGGTCGCGGGGCGCCCGCCCATGGAAGGCCTTCCGCGATGGAGCGGAGATCTGCCTCGTCGCGACGATCGTCGACGGGATCGTGCTGGCGCGGAGCTTCTTCGAGAGCTCGATGAACTACCGCTCCGTCGTCGTCTACGGTCCGGCGCGCGAGGTCACGGATCCCGACGAGCTCCACGTCGCCTCCCGCGCGATCGCCGCCCATGTCGCACCCGGCCGGGAGGATGAGGCCAGGATGCCGAACGACGACGAGTACCGGCAGACGCTGATCCTCGCGGTCCCCCTGGACGAGGCGTCGGCGAAGGTCCGCACCGGCGGACCGAAGGACAAGGACGAAGACCTCGAGCTGCCGATCTGGGCGGGCGTGCTGCCGCTCGTGACGTCCTCCGGAGATCCGATCCCCGCGGCCGACCTCCCGGCAGGGCTCGACATCCCACCGTCCGTGGCCGGGTACCACCGTCCCGGCAGGGAGTGAGCTCACCGCCCGAGCCACGGCCTCGTCTGCGCGACAGCTACCGCGCGATACCGCGCACCGCATGGATCCTCTTCACCGGCACGTTCATCCACCGGCTGGCGAGCTTCGTCTTCCCGTTCCTGGCGCTGTACCTGACGCGGCAAGGCCTCTCGATCACCGACGCGGGGCTCGCCCTCACCGGGTACGGGATCGGCGGCGTCACGGCCCAGCTTGGCGGCGGGATCCTCACGGACCGGATCGGGCGCCGCAACGCGATCGCGCTCTCGATGATCGCCTCCGGCGTGCTCGTCCTGCTGGTCCTGCAGGCACGATCGCTTCCGGCGGTCCTCGCGACGGTCATCGCCTACTCGTTCTTCGCCGAGCTGCATCGCCCTGCGTCGTCCGCGCTGATCGCCGACCTCGTTCCGCCCGAGCATCGCGTCGCCGCCTACGCGTTCAACCGGTTGCTCCTGAACCTCGCGTTCGCGATCGGGCTCGCCGTCGGGGGTCTGGTCGCGGCCGAATCGTTCACCCTGCTGTTCCTCACCGACGCGGCGAGCTCCGCGATCTACGGCGTGATCTCCCTGATCGCGCTCCCGCACGGGACCAGGACGACGAGGTCGGAGGACCGAGCGCTCGGCGGGGCCCGCTCGGCGATCCTCGCGGACAGGGGCTTCCTCTTGGTGCTCGCCGGGATCTTCGCGAGCGCCGTCGTGTACTCCCAGACGTACTCGACGTTCCCCATCTGGGTCCGCGACCTCGGGTTCGACGAGAAGCTCTACGGGTTCCTCCAAGGCGCGAACGGCTTCCTGGTCGTCGCGTTCGAGCTCGCCGTGACGGCGATCGCGCTCCGGTACGCGCGGACCCGGATGATCGCGCTGGGCATCCTCCTGACCGGTCTCGGCTTCGGCGCCTTCGCCGTCCTGCAGACGGCGCTCGGGATGTTCGCCGCGGTCGTGATCTGGAGCTTCGGCGAGATGTTCGACTCCCCGAGCGTGGCCGCCTACACGGCCGACCGAGCTCCACCCCACGCCCGCGGCCGCTACCAGAGTGCTCTGGGGGTCACGTACGGACTGGCGTTCACGGTCGGGCCGATCCTCGGAACGGCCGTGTACCAGTGGCGCCGTGAGGCCGTCTGGTACGCGAGCGCCGTGCTGGGGGTCCTCGGGGCGGCCCTGGCCATCGCCGCCGAGCGTCATCCGAACCCGGTTCGCGACGGTTGACGCATCCCCGCGGCCCATATATCGTTCCGATATACCGTTGCGATATATCGCAACGCTACGTGAACGGAAGGAACGCGGGACGATGCTCGAACTGGCGGTGCTGGGACTCCTGAAGGAGCGGCCGATGCACGGCTACCAGCTGTCCCGGGAGCTCACGGAGTCCCTGGGCGGCCTCTGGCGCGTCTCGTACGGCTCGCTCTACCCGACCCTCCGGCGCCTGGAGCGCGACGCCGCGATCGAGTCCGAGGCCGGGGACGAACGGGGTGCTCGCCGGAAGAAGGTCTACCGGATCACGCCGAAGGGCGACGAGCTGTTCCTGGAGCTCCTCGAGGAGAACCCGGTCGATACGCAATCCGAAGACGCCCGCTTCCGGATGCGCCTGGCGTTCTTCCGGTACCTCCCGCCGGAGACCCGGATCAGGCTGCTCGAGCGGCGCCGGCAGGCGCTCCAGCGGCGGCTGGCGACGATCGCCGAGTCCCGGCGGGCGCGACGTTCCAACACGGACGACTACGGCCAGGCGCTGATCGAGCACAGCCGCGCCGTCACCGAGTCGGACATCTCGTGGCTGGACGGCTTGATCGCCGCCGAGCGACGCAAGAACGTGGCCGTCGGCGGCCTCAAGCGCCGCCGAGCGGCGCTCCGCGAGAAGGCGGGCTCAAGCAGCGAAGCGATAGCCCGTGGGACGGGCTCAAGCAGCGAAGCGATAGCCCGTGGGACGGGCTCAAGCAGCGAAGCGATAGCCCGTGAAAAGGAGAAGATCTCGTGAGCAAGGTTCGGATCGCGATCGTCGGCGTCGGCAACTGCGCCTCGTCCCTCGTCCAGGGCCTCGAGTTCTATCGCGGCGCCGATCCGGCCGACGACGTTCCCGGCCTGATGCACGTCGACCTGGGTGGCTACCACGTCGGCGACATCGAGGTCGTGGCGGCCTTCGACGTGGATGCGAAGAAGGTCGGCCGCGACGTCGCGGAGGCGATCGTCGCCGAGCCCAACAACACGATCCGATTCGCCGACGTCCCGCCGCTCGGCGTCACCGTCAGCCGCGGGCGCACCCTCGACGGCCTGGGCGAGTACTACCGGGCCGTGATCACCGAGTCCGAGGAGCCCGAGGCCGATGTCGTCCGCGTCCTGCGTGATTCGAACGCCGACGTGCTGGTCTCGTACCTCCCCGTCGGCTCGGAGGAGGCCGCGCGCTTCTACGCGGGTTGCGCGCTCGAGGCCGGCGTCGCCTTCGTGAACTGCCTCCCGGTGTTCCTGGCGTCCGACCCCGGCTGGGCGCGGCGGTTCGGCGCCGCCGGACTCCCGATCGTCGGCGACGACATCAAGTCGCAGGTCGGCGCGACGATCACCCACCGTCTGCTCGCGAAGCTCTTCGAGGACCGCGGCGCGCACCTCGACCGCACCTACCAGCTGAACTTCGGCGGGAACATGGACTTCATGAACATGCTCGAGCGCTCGCGGCTCGTCTCGAAGAAGATCTCGAAGACGCAGTCGGTCCAGTCGCAGCTCGACGTGCCGCTGGAGAAGGACGCGATCCACATCGGTCCGTCCGACCACGTGCCATGGCTGGAGGACCGCAAGTGGGCGATGATCCGGCTCGAGGGACGGAACTTCGGCGACGTGCCGATCTCGATCGAGATGAAGCTGGAGGTCTGGGACTCACCGAACTCCGCCGGCGTCGTGATCGATGCCGTCCGGTGCGCCAAGCTGGCGAGGGACCGCGGCATCGGCGGACCGCTGATCGGCCCCAGCGCCTACTTCATGAAGTCGCCGCCGGTGCAGTTCTCCGACGAGGCCGCGCGCGAGATGGTCGAGGCCTTCATCCACGGGAACGGCCGGGCCGAAGACCAGGACTGGACGCGGTTCTTCGACGTCCAGGCCGCCGACGCCCGAGGGTAGCCTCCGCCCGGTGAAGACCGGGCCCGGCACGATCCAAAGGATCCGCGGCGCGGTCGCGAGCCCGGACTTCCGCAAGCTCGTCGGGATCCGGCTCGTCAGTCAGTCGTCCGACGGGCTGTTCCAGGCCTCCCTCGTCGCCTCGGTGGTGTTCGCGCCGGAGCAGCAGGACACCGCGGCCGGATTCCTCACCGCGACGCTGATCGTCCTGCTGCCCTACTGCGTGCTCGGCCCGTTCACCGGCGTGTTCATCGACCGGTGGCGCCGCCGCCGGATCCTCGTCGGCGCTCCGTGGGTGAAGGCGGCGTGCGCCTCGCTGGTGCTCTTCGATCCGACGAGCGCCCCGGTGCCGTTCTTCGCCGGCGCGCTGCTGGCACTCTCCGTGAACCGCTTCTTCCTCTCCACGGCCGGAGCGGTCGTCCCTCGACTGGTACCTGCGGTGGATCTCCTCGTCGCGAACTCCCTGGCGACCGTTGGTGGGACCCTCGCGTTCCTCACCGGGATCTTCGCCGGGGGCCGGATCGTCGACGCTCTCGACGCGACGACGCCGGTCGTGATCGCTTCGGCGATCGGGTGGGGCATCGCGTCGTGGATCGCCTCCCGGATCGGAAGCGATCTGCGGCCGGAGCTCCCGCCGGAGGATCCGGCGCTCCTGCGGCACGAGCTCCGAAGGGTCGCGTTCGAGCTCCGGGACGGGGCGGCCCACCTCCTCAGGACCCCTCGGGCGATCGGGCCCATCACCTCGATCGTGCTGGACCAGCTCGGTCAGGGGATCCTGGTGACGCTCTCCCTCGTCGTCTTCCGGGACCGGTTCGGCGAAGGCGTCGCCTCGTTCTCGAACCTCGTGGGCGCCGGCGGGATCGGGGTCCTGCTGGGGATCCTCACGGTGGGAGCGCTCGAGGACCGCTTGGCGAAGCCTCGGATCGTGGCCGGCGCGTTCGCCATCGGCGGCGCGGCGATGGTGGCCGCCGTCTGGGTCGTGACGGAGTGGAGCGTCCTGCTGCTCAGCTTCGTCGTCGGGCTGACGTTCGCGTGGAAGAAGATCTCGGTGGACACGATGGTCCAGGAGTCCATGCCCGACGGCTACCGGGGACGCGTCTTCAGCGTCTACGACGTCGTCTACAACCTCGCGAGGATCGTCGCGGCCGCGCTCGCCGTCCCGATGATCCCCGGCATGGGCGTGGAGGGCTCGCTGGGGCTCGTCGGTATCGCGTTCCTGTTGTGGACCCCGGTCGTCGGTCGCTGGTACGGACGGGAACCCGAGATCACGCCGACCGGATCGTCGATCCGGCCGTGATCGCCTCGCCCTCCGGCGCCCGGGCCTGGACGTGGACGAGCGCGGCGAGCCCGCTCGCCAGCACCGCCACGAGCCCGGTCGCGACGAACGTCGTGGCGGTCCCCCACCGCTCCGCGACCCAGCCGACGATCGGTCCACCGATCGCCGAGCTCCCCAGGAAGATCGTCGTGTACAGCGACATGACGCGGCCGCGCATGTCGGCCCTGGTGAACCGTTGCAGGGTCGAGTTCGCGGTGATCGCGAACAGCATCGACGCGTAGCCCATCGGAACCATC
Organism: Actinomycetota bacterium; assembly: GCA_035641735.1. Taxonomy (GTDB): domain Bacteria; phylum Actinomycetota; class UBA4738; order UBA4738; family HRBIN12; genus JAJNBA01. The sequence goes on from DASQTT010000251.1 coordinate 6,469, forward strand.
GCCCCGAGGGCAAGCACGAACGTCGGCATCACCCCCACCACGGCGAGGAACACGCCGAACGCGACGCCGGCGACGGCGAGACGCCGGAGCGACGGCATCGGTTGCCGGTTCGCCATCGCGATCGCGCCGAGGAACGCCCCTAGACCGAGCGCTGCGTACATCCAGCCGATCTCCTGCGCCGACCCGTCGAACCGCCGGGCCGCGTGGAGGGGAACCACCACGCTGAAGTTGAACGCGAACAGGTAGACCGCGCACATCACGAGCAGCGGGATCCGGAGCTCCTCCGAGCGCCAGACGTAGCGGAGGCCGGCACGCACCATCCCCGGCTCGCTCGCCGCCTTCCGTTGCGGTCGGAGCTCGTGCGGGCGCATCGCGACGAGCGCGAGGATCACCGCGACGTACGAGACCGTGTCGAGCAGGTACGGGGACCACAGCCCGAACGCCTCGATCATCAGCCCCGCGGCGGCGCCGCCGAGGATCCGGGTACCGGTGAACACGGCGCTGTTGAGGCTCACCGCGTTCGTGATGTGCTCCTCGCCGACGAGCTCGACGTAGAAGGACTGCCTCGTGGGAGGCTCGATCGCCAGGATCAGCCCGTACAGGAACGCGATCACGAAGACCATCCAGATGCGGACGACACCCGTGGCCACCAGGGCGAACTGAACGGCGGCGAGGAAGCCGTACCCGGCGTTCGCCCAGACGAGGATGCGTCGCTTGTCGAACCGGTCCGCCAGCGACCCGGCCCACACGCCGAAGAGCAGGACCGGGAGGAACAACAGCGCCGTCTCGATGCCCAGTGCAACGCCGCTGTTCGTCAGCTGCAGGACCAGCACGGCGCCCGCGGTCCAGTTGATCCACGTGCCCGTGACGGAGATCAGCTGCCCGGCGAAGAACAGCCGGAAGTTCCTGGAGATGTGCATGGATGCGAACGTCTTGCGGACCTCGTCCGCCAGCCGGGACATGTCCCCAGCCTACGAGGCGGCGCCGCGACGGCGAGGACCGGCGATCCGACGGGCCGATCCCGACGGATCGGCCGGGATCAGATGAACAGGCTGACGGCCGCGTCCC
>DASQTT010000252.1:0-2547 GCA_035641735.1 Actinomycetota bacterium
GAGCAGGCGAAGATCGCCGAGGATGCCGGCGCGTGCGCGGTGATGGCGCTGGAGCGGGTCCCCGCCGACATCCGCCGCGACGGTGGTGTGGCCCGCATGGCGGACGCCACGAAGGTGGAGGAGATCCAGCAGACGGTCTCGGTCCCGGTGATGGCGAAGGCGCGGATCGGTCACTTCGTGGAGGCGCAGGTGCTCCAGGCCCTCGGCGTCGACTACATCGACGAATCCGAGGTGCTCACGCCGGCGGACGAGGAGTTCCACATCGACAAGTGGGCGTTCACCGTCCCGTTCGTGTGTGGCGCGCGCGACCTCGGCGAAGCGCTGCGGCGGATCGCCGAGGGCGCGGCCATGATCCGGACGAAGGGCGAGGCCGGCACGGGCAACGTGGTCGAGGCGGTGCGTCACCAGCGGACGATGCTCGGGCAGATCGCCGAGGTGACGCAGCTGCGCCCCGAGCAGCACGTCACGAAGGCCAAGGAGCTCGGTGCGCCGGTCGACCTCGTTCGCATCGTGGCCGAGCAGGGCCGCCTGCCGGTCGTGAACTTCGCTGCCGGCGGTCTGGCGACGCCGGCCGACGCGGCGCTGATGATGCAGCTCGGCGTCGATGGCGTGTTCGTCGGCTCGGGGATCTTCAAGTCCGCCGACCCGGCGAGCCGGGCCCGCGCGATCGTCGAGGCCACGACGCATTACCAGGACCCGGAGATCCTCGCGAAGGTCTCGCATGGGCTCGGGGAGCCGATGGCCGGGCTGGAGATCGGGACGCTCGAGACGCGTTTGCAGGACCGCGGCTGGTGAACGGACCGGTCAAGGACGCGCCCGGCGAGGACTGAACGGCGCCTCCTATCATGGAGGCATGGTGAAGGTCGGTGTCCTCGCGCTGCAGGGAGACGTCCGCGAGCACGTCTCCGTGCTCGAAGCGATCGGCGCTCGCCCGGTCGAGATCCGGACGCCGGCCGAGCTCGCGGACGTCGACGCGTTGGTGATCCCCGGCGGTGAGTCGACGACGATCGGGAAGCTGGCGCGGGCCTATGGGCTGGTCGAGCCCATCCGGGCCAGGGCGGGCGACGGGATGCCGGTGTTCGGCACGTGCGCGGGGATGATCGTCCTGGCCGAACGGGTGATCGACGGCGAGCCGCTGCTGTCGTTGATGGACGCGACGGTCCGCCGCAACGCGTACGGCCGGCAGGTGGACTCGTTCGAGGCCGAGGTGGCGGTGCGGGGAGCCGATCACCCGGTGCGCGGGGCGTTCATCAGGGCGCCCTGGATCGAGGAGATCGGCCCCGGCGTCGAGATCCTCGCCGAGCACGAGGACCGACCGGTCGTCCTCCGCCAGGAGCGACTGCTCGCGGCGTCCTTCCATCCGGAGGTGGTGGGCGAGACGGCCCTCCACGAAGCCTTCCTGTCGTTGATCTGAGGAGCGTTCGATGTCGGGACATTCGAAGTGGGCGACGATCAAGCGCAAGAAGGCCGCGAACGACGCTCGCCGATCGAACCAGTTCGCGAAGCTGCTCCGCGCCGTCGAGGTCGCGGCGAAGGAGGGCGGTGGCGATCCGGCCGCCAACATGACGCTCGCGTCGGCGGTGGAGAAGGCGAAGGCCTCCTCCGTTCCGAACGAGAACATCGAGCGCGCGATCAGGCGCGGCAGCGGCGACGACGCCGGCGCGACGCGCTATGAGGAGATCACCTACGAGGGCTATGCGCCGGGCGGGATCGCGTTGTTCATCGAGGCGCTCACCGACAACCGGAACCGGACGGCCCAGGACGTTCGGCACGCCTTCACGCGAAACGGCGGGAACCTCGGAGAGACGGGTTCGACGGGTTGGATGTTCACCCGCAAGGGCGTCGTCGTCGTGGAGAAGGGCGCGGTGCCGGACGACGAGCGACTGTTCGAGCTCGCGCTCGAGGCGGGAGCCGAGGACATGGCCGACTCGGAGAGCTCGTGGGAGATCGTCACCGAGCCTGGGGCGCTCGGCTCCGTTCGGGACGCGATCCGGTCCGCCGGGATCGACGTCTTCTCCGCCGAGCTGACGATGCTGCCGCAGTCGACGATCCCGGTGCACGGCGGCGAGGCGAAGAAGGTGCTCCAGATGATCGAGGCGCTCGAGGATCTGGAGGACGTCCAGAACGTCTACGCGAACTTCGACATCCCGGAAGAGGTCATGGCCTCGTTGTAGTTCGGGTGTTTGCTCGCCCTTCGGCCGCAACCTAGACTCGGGCGAACTGATGTTCGAGAGGCGCGTGCTCGGCGTGGATCCCGGCGTGGCCCGGCTCGGGCTCGCCGTCGTCGATGGCACCGGTCGCACGGCGGACCTCGTGTGGGCCGGGGCCATCCGCACGGAGGCGAGGGGTGAGGACGCGGAGCGGCTCCGCGTGATCTGCGACGCGATGCGGGAGGCCATCGCGGTGCACTCGCCGTCGTCCGTCGCCCTGGAGCGACTGGCCTGGAACCGCAACCAGGTCAGCGCGATCGCGGTGGCACGAGCGACCGGAGCGATCATGGTCGCCGCGGCCGAGGCGGGGCTGGCGGTCGCCGAGTACGGTCCGAAC
>DASQTT010000253.1:0-9130 GCA_035641735.1 Actinomycetota bacterium
GGGATCGACCTGATCGCGGCGGCCGGCACGCCGGTCGTGGCCGTGGCCCCCGGAACGGCGCGAGCGTCGTCCAGCATCGGCGGGTACGGCGTCGTCGTCGAGCACCCGAACGGCGACTGGACGTTCTACGCGCACCTGGGCTCGGACGTCACGCTCGGCGCCGTCTCCGCGGGGACCAGGATCGGCTCGATCGGCTCGGACGGCGTCAGCGTCCAGCACCTGCACTTCGAGTACCATCCCAGCGGTGGCGCGGCGGTGAACCCGTACTCCATGCTCCTTGCGGTCTGCTGAGAGCGGGTCGTAGCATCGCCGCCGTGACGGAGGAGCACCCGGCGAACCGCCGGATCGATCGGATCCGCGACCCCCGGTTCCTGGAGGGGATAGCCGAGCTACCCCTCGACGAGGTCCGGGCGCGGCGCGACGAGTGCAAGGCCGAGAGCGAATACCTGTCGCTGCTTCGGCGGCTCGTGCAGGGCCGGGTCGAGATCCTGGAGGCCGAGCTCGCCGGCCGTGCCGACCACGACCAGCGTCCCCTCGTCGACCGGCTCTCCGAGATCCTCGCCTCCGACGAGCCGGCGACCTCGCGCGGCGAGGCGATGCACCTGGCCCTGCCGGAGGAGGAGATGTCCCTCGCCCGGCGGCGGGTCGAGCGGCTCGTCGCGGACGCCGGGATCAGCGACCCGACGGAGCTCGACGACGACCGTCTGCGCAGCGCCGTCGAGGTATTCAGGGCCGAGGAGACCGAGGTCTCGGCCCAGCGAACCGACGTGCTGCGGGTGCTGGATGCGCTCCAGGACGAGTTGAAGCGGCGGTACAAGGAAGACCCCACGCTCGCCCTGAGCTGAGCACGAACCGCTCCAGGGCCGGCGCACATCCCCCGGGGCCAGGGCTGAAAACCCCCGGTCGGCCGATGGTTTCGCCCCGTGCCCTTTGGGAACGTGTGCGCCACATCCCAGGACCGGGGCGATGCGGTGGAATTGCTCGACGACGGAGGGTTCGAGGCAGGAACCTCGGGGCGACACGACAGCCCCGACGGCTCCACGATGCACGATCAGTTGATCGTGTTCGCCCGGGAGATCGGCGTTCTCTACGCGGCCGAGCGCGTGCGAACGAAGGAGCTCCGCCGGGCGCTCGATCACGCGCGAGAGATGTACGTCGCGACGATGCGGTCGCTGGCGCAGGTCGTCGAGGCCAAGGACCCGACCACGCGCGGACACCTCGATCGGACCGCCCACTACGGCGTGGCCCTCGCGCGACGCGTCGACCCGGTGCTCGCGAACCGTCGCGAGGTCCTCTACGGGTTCTTCCTGCACGACATCGGCAAGGTGGGGATCCCGGAGTCGATCCTGTGCAAGACGGGGCCGCTGAACGATCTCGAGTGGATCGTGATGCGCTCGCATCCGCACGTCGGCGCCAAGATCGTGGAGCCGATCCCGTTCATGGGCGAGGCGGTCGAGATCGTGCGGAGCCACCACGAGCGCTTCGACGGGGGCGGGTATCCCACCGGTCTTCGGGGTGAAGAGATCCCGCTGGGCGCGAGGATCTTCGCGATCGCCGACGCGTTCGACGCGATGACGAGCGATCGCCCGTACCGGCGGGCGCTCCCCACGGAGGAGGCGGTCGAGCAGATCCGGGCGGGGTCCGGAACGCAGTTCGACCCGGTCTGCGTCGACGCGTTCGTCGACCTCGTCGCCGAGGACGACGGGTTCCTCCTCGCCCGCAGCCGCCCCACGTCGTCCTTCGCTGCAAGCTGACGTCGGTAGGCTTCCGCGGTGACGCGTCCCGCGGAGCTGGTTCGGGTCGTTCGGAACGGCCTCGTGGAGTCGATCCACACCGGCGACGTCGCGGTCTGTGACGCGGCCGGACGCGTGGTCGCGTTCGCCGGCGATCCCGACCGGACGCTCTTCGGTCGCTCGTGCGAGAAGCCGATCCAGGGCGCCGTGTCGATCGCGGCGATCCAGGAGCCGGCGCTCACCGACGACGAGGTGGCCGTCCTGTGCGGTTCCCACAACGGCGACGAGGTTCACGTGCGGGCTGTGCGGAAGCTACTGCGGCGTGGTCCGGTTCCCGTGTCGGCGCTGCAGAACCCTCGCGATCGCATGGCGGGCGGCAGGCGATCGCGGATCCACGACAACTGTTCGGGGAAGCACGCGGCGATGCTCGTGGCGTCGGCGCGGAATCGGTGGGACCTGGCGACGTACCGCGAGCGCGGCCATCCGATCCAACGGCGGGTCGCCCGTGCGGTGGTGGCGGCCACCGGCGTCGACCGTCCGATCGTCGGCGTCGACGGATGCGGGCTACCGGTGCACGGTGTGCCGATCCGCGCGATGGCGACGATGTACGCGCGGATGACGCAGCCGGAACGGTTCGGGAAGCTCGCGCCCGCCGTCGAGCGGGTCGTCCGGGGGATGCTCGCCTCCCCGATCCTTGTCGGTGGCTCCAAGCGCCTCGACACGGATGTGATGGGGGCGACCGGCGACGTGCTCGCGAAGGAGGGCGCGGAAGCGCTGGTCTGCGCGACGCTGCTCGGGCCCGGTTTCGGCGTCGCGGTGAAGATCGCCGACGGGAGCTGGCGACGCACGGCGCCGGCGTTCGTGCGGGTTCTGCGGGAGCTGGACGTGCTTGACGGGTCCGCGCTGGGTCGGCTCCGCCGGCACGCGAGCCAGCCCGTGCTCGGCGGCGACCGGGTGCAGGGCGAGGTGGAGGCGGTCGTCCGCCTCCAGCGGCGCCGGTGAGACCCCCGGAGCGGGAAGGAACGGCCGGCCCGCCGGGTTGACCGATGTCGTGAGCGTCGAACGACCGCGCGTGGCCGTGATCGCCGTGCACACGTCCCCGATCGACCAGCCGGGGACGGGTGACTCGGGCGGGATGAACGTCTACATCCGCTCGGTCGCCGAGCGGCTGGCCGAGCTCGGCGTCGCGGTGGACCTCTTCACCCGGTGCCGGGGCGGGGCGACGCACGACGTTCGGGAGATCGCGCCGGGGATCCGCGTGGTGAGCGCCAAGGGCGGCCCGTGTCACGTCCTCCCGAAGTCGGCCGTCCCCCGGTACCTCCCCGAGTTCCTGGGCGGGATGCTTCGGGTCGCCCGCGAGGACGGGAACCGCTACGACCTCATCCACAGCCACTACTGGCTGTCGGGCTGGGTCGGCCGCGCTGCGAAGGAGTACCTGGACGTCCCGCTCGTCGCCTCGTTCCACACGCTCGGGAAGGTGAAGAACTACTCCCTGGCGCGCGGAGAGCAGCCCGAACCCCCTGTCCGGCTCCACGGGGAGCAGGCGGTGATCGACGATGCCGACCGCATCCTTGCCCCGACGCCGCTCGAGGCAGGACAACTCGTCGGGCTGTACGACGCGGACCCCGAGCGGATCCGGATCGTGCCGCCGGGCGTCGATCACGCGATCTTCCGGCCGCGCGACCGCGCGGAGGCGCGCGCCCGGCTGCACCTGTCCGGGCTCCGGCTCGCACTGTTCGTCGGGCGCCTCCAGCCCCACAAGGGGCCCGACGTCGCGATCAGGACGCTGTCCGAAGCCGTCGCGCGTGACCCGCGAGCGACCACCGATCTCATGCTCGGGATCGTCGGTGGGCCGAGCGGCGAGCGGGCGGGCGCCGAGGTCGCTCGCCTGATGGAGCTGGCGTCGGCGCTCGGGGTGTCGGATCGGGTGATCCTCTTCCCGCCGCAGCCGCACGAACGGCTCGCCGACTTCTACGCCGCCGCGGACGTCGTGGTGATGCCCTCGAGGTCCGAGTCGTTCGGGCTCGTCGCGCTGGAAGCCCAGGCGTGCGGCACGCCGGTCGTCGCCGCCTCGGTGGGTGGATTGCGCACCGTGGTGCGAGGCGGGGGGATCCTCGTGGAGGGCCACGACGCCGGGGATCACGCGCAGGCGCTGCTCTCGGTTCTGACGGATCCGGTGCTCGCGACGCAGCTGGGCGCGGCGGGAGAGCGGGAGTCGAGGGCGTTCAGCTGGGACGCCACCTCGCAGGAGGTGGCCGCGATCTACCGGGAGCTGCTAAGAACCGCAGCATGATCCACGGCATCCGCGTGGTCCTCCGGCCGGTGGAGGAGCGTGACCATGCGTTGATCCACGCCTGGCAGAACGACCCCGAGGTCTGGTGGCTGATGGACTACGAGGGGCCGTTCTCGATGGAGGACATCGGCGAGAGCGAGCGCCGAGCGCGCGAAGAGGGTCATCCGTTCGTGATCGAGGTGGACGGGACGCCGATCGGACGGATCGGGCTGAACCAGTTCCGGCGCCGCGACCGGATCTGTTCGCTCTACGTCCTGATCGGAGAGCGGTCCGCCTGGGAGAAGGGCTACGGGACCGACGCCGTCGCCGCTCTCATCGACGAGGCCTTCGATCGCTACGACCTTCACCGGATCGAACTCTGGTCGCTCGCCGACAACGCACGGGCGATCCACGTGTACGACAAGTGCGGGTTCGAGCTGGACGCGCGGCTGCCGGAGCGCTCGTGGAAGGACGGCGCCTGGGTGGACCGTGTCGTGATGTCGGTGACGCGCGACCGGTTCGACGACGCGCCGGCGTCGAGGGAGCTGAGGGCGCATCGCGCCACGTGAGCCGCTCGGCCCGGTCACCCAGCGCCCTTCCTTTTGTCACTTTGAATGCGAGCCCCACTAGCTGCGCATTCATCGTCTGACCTGCGGAAACGTGAGGTTGACCGGTGCAAGGGCCACCCGTATGGTTCGCCTCGCTCCAAGCAGTCGAGGTGATCGACGCGAGAGGGCCGGACGAGCGGCCGGAACGCCGAAAGGCGGATCGGACGCGAGGGAGCCGGGAGGGTCCGCGAGGATCCGATCGGAACCCGACCCACCGGGATCGGCCGCGAGGTACGAACCGGCGGGCCCCGTCGGGAACGCCGCGAGGCGAACCGGGCGGGGGGTCCGTGGGAGAGGGGCCGCCGCGAGGTGGACCCGACCCCGCGTAGGTGGAGGTGCGCCGCGAGGCACATCGCCACCGGCCGTCCGGCAGCCGCGCGGAGGACGCCGAGGTTGCTTGGGGCAACAGAGCCCGAGGGGCCGTACGGTGGTTGGGAGCTTCGGTTCCCAACGAGCCGGAGGTCTCTCGGGTTCTTTTTGTTCTCGGGGGACTATCGCTCGCGCTGGCGCGCTCGCTACTTGAGTCCCCCGAACCCCCGGTCTCGGGGAATTCACTCGTTTCTCCAGTCCGCCGATCCCCGCTTCTGTGGTCCTGGGGTTTCCGCTACGGTCCGGGCCGATGACCGAGCGTCAACCTCGCCAGGGCTCCGAACCGCGTCGCGAGCGGATCCTCGAGGTCGCGATGCGTCAGTTCGCCGAGCGCGGCTACCGCGGCACCCGCGTCGAGGACGTCGCCGCCGAGGTCGGGATCGGCAAGGGCACGATCTTCCTCGACTTCGGCTCGAAGGAGGCCCTGTTCGTCGAGGCGTTCAAGCGCGCGGTGTCGAGGCTCCCGGCCTGGCTGGACGCCCCCGCCGACGTGGTCGAGAGCGGCTTCTGGCAGGTCCTCGACTGGTGGCTCCAGCGCGCGGAGGAGCTGGTGGCGTCGGATCCCGTCCCGAACCGCGTCGCCCTGATCGGCCGGCACGACGCCGGGCTGGAGATCCGCCGCCCGATCGATCGGTTCATGCGGAGCGAGGATCCGTACGGGACGCTCGAGTTCGTCGAGTTCGGCGTGCGGCGGGGCGAGGTCCGCGACGACGTGGACTCCGAGATGATCGCATCGGCCCTCGACTGGCTCGCCGAGCGGTTCCAGGACGCGATCGTGTCCGAGGACCTCGATCCCGGCCTGATCCACCGCCGTCCCGAACGTCGCCCGATGCGGATCAAGGAGTTCGTGGAGATCCTCCGTGGAGGGATCGCGAACCAGCCGGAGTGAGCCGGGCTGCGATACCGTGCGCCGATGACCGACCGGAAGATCGCGTTCCTCGGCGGGGGCCGCATGGGCGAGGCGCTCGTCGCCGGCCTGCTGCGCTCCGGTGGGCGCTCGGCCGAGGAGATCCTCGTGACCGCGCGTCGCGAGGAGCGCGCTCGCGAGCTGGGCGAGCGACTCGGCGTCGGGACGTCGCTCGACAACGCCGACGCCTGCCGCTTCGCCCAGGTCCTGGTGCTGATGGCGAAGCCGCAGGACACAGAGGTCCTCCTGAACCAGATCGCCACGCACGTGAACCCCGAGCATCTCGTGGTCAGCTTCGCGGCCGGGATCCGCACCTCCTTCGTCGAGCAGCACCTCGCCGCCGAGGTGCCGGTGGTCCGGGTCATGTCGAACGTGCCGGTGATGGTCGACGAGGCGATGTCGGTGATCGCGGCGGGGCGGTACGCCGAGGACAAGCACCTCGCGGTGGCGGAGGAGCTCCTCGCCTCCGTCGGCCGGGTGCTCCGGCTCGACGAGCGCTACCTCGACGCCGTGACGGCGACGAGCGGCTCGGGTCCCGCGTACTTCTTCCTGCTGGCCGAGGCGATGATCGAGGCGTGCATCCTGCTCGGGCTCTCTCGCGACGTCGCGACCGAGCTGATCATCCAGACGATGCTGGGATCGGCGAAGATGCTCCGCGACACGAAGCTGCACCCGGTCGAGCTGCGCGAGATGGTCACCTCGCCCGGGGGCACCACGATCGAGGCGATCCGGCATCTCGAAGAGGCCGGGGTGCGGGCCGCCTTCCTGAACGCGATCGATGCCGCGCGCCGGCGGAGTGAAGAGCTCGCCCGCGGCGGCGACGAGGAGGGCAACTGATGGGGCGAGGCGACCGGAGGAAGGTGCGGTGGTCGCACGACCGCGAGCGGAAGAAGAAGGAGCGCGAGCAGCGGCAGGCCGCGGAACGGACGGCCGCCCGCAAGGCCGCGAAGCGCAAGCGCTAGCTCGGGCGGCAGCCTAGAGCCGCGGTCCCAGCCGGTTCCTGAGCGTCCCGATGCCCTCGGCCGCGAGCTCCACCAGCGCGCCGGGCCAGAGCCGTCGGTCCGGATCGGGCTCGGCGGCGGGGAAGGGACCGAGCGCGAAGGCGTCGCCTCGCTGCAGCGTCGAGGCCGTCGACGCCGCCGCGATCAACGCGAACAGGCTCCGCGCCGCGCCGTTCAGGTTGCCCTTCGCGATCTCCTCGCCGTCGACCTTCGCCTGGAGGAAGAGCGCCTGCGGGTCGCACTCGTCCGCCGTCACCACACACGGCCCGATCGCGATCGGCAGGCCGTCGGATGAGCCGAGCGGATCGCCGGAGGCGTCCTTCGCCACCCAGTCGCTGACCAGCGTGTAGCCGAAGACGTGACGCCGGGCGTCGTCGGGGCCGACGTCGATCCCCTCCAGGCCCAGGACGGCCGCCACCTTCGGCTCGTAGTCGAGCCAGGCGGCGCCGTCGGGCCAGCGCACGTCCTCGTCGGGGGCGGCGATCCTCCGCTCCAGATCCGGTGAGTCCCCGGCGGCGGGCGTCGAGGCTGGAAGGAGGAGCGATCGCGGGAAGAGGGGCGGGAGGATCCGCGGCCGGTCCACGACGTGGTCCAGCAAGTCTTCACGGGCGAGGGTGGCGCGGGCGGCGTCCTGCACCGTCCCCCGGCTGCTCTGCACGAACGCCTCGAGGGTGGCGGGGAAGGCCGGGTGCCCGACCGCGTCGGGCAGATCGACCACCCTCCCATCGAGGATCGCCCCCAGTCGCCGGTGCCCCCTCCGGTCGTAGGTCACGAGCCTCATCTGCAGGGGCTCCGAGCATACGCCGGGCCGCATCGCGAATCTCCGCTTCGACCGACTTCCTTCGCGAACCGCCGGTCCGCAGCGGCCCGACGCGGCTGCACCGGCGGCGATACCATCCTTCCGTCCCCGGATCCGAGAAGGAGCACCGAGATGGCCCAGACCTTCCGCATCACGTACGCGACGCTCTCGGCCGACAACGAGGACCTGCAGCGCAACTACGACGAGGCGGCGGATCGTGCTCGTGCCGAGCTGGGCAAGGAATGGCCGTTCGTGGTCGACGGCGAGGAGCGCTGGACCGACGACAAGTACGAGGAGCCGTCGCCGATCGACAAGGACCTGATCATCGGCCGCTTCTCGCAGGCCGCTCCCCAGGACGTCGAGGACGCCGTGGAGGCGGCCAAGGGCTTCTCGCTGGAGTGGGAGCGGATGGGCTGGCAGGAGCGGGTCCGGATCCTGCGCAACGTGGCCGACGTGATGGAAGACCGCCTCTTCGACCTCGCCGCGCTGATGGCCTTCGAGGTCGGCAAGAGCCGGTTGGAGGCGCTCGGCGACGTGCAGGAGACCGCCGAGCTGATCCGGTGGAACTGCGACGAGGTCGAGAAGCACGAGGGCTTCCGCACGCCGATGTCCGGCCTGGGCTCGCCGGGGGAGTACTACGACGTGATGCGGCCCTACGGGGTCTGGGCCGTGATCAGCCCCTTCAACTTCCCGTTCGCGCTGGCCGGGGGACCGTCCTCCGGAGCGTTGGTCGCCGGGAACTGCGTCGTCCTGAAGCCCTCGAACCAGGGCGCGCTGATGGGCTACAAGCTCTACGAGTGCTACCGGGACGGCGGGGTGCCGCCGGGCGCGTTCCACCTGATCCTGGGCAAGGGCTCCGTCGCCGGCGAGGCCCTCTGGCGCCACGCCGACGTGGGCGGGATCACGTTCACCGGGTCGTACGCGGTCGGGATGGACATCTACAAGAACTTCGTCCAGGACGTGCCGAAGCCGGTGATCGCCGAGATGGGCGGGAAGAACCCGGCGATCGTGACGAAGAACGCCGATCTCGACGTGGCCACCGACGGCGTGCTGCGCTCGGCGTTCGGCTTCGGCGGGCAGAAGTGCTCCGCCAACTCGCGCGTCTACGTCGAGCGCGAGGTCTACGACGACTTCGTGAAGCTCCTGAAGGAGAAGACCGAGAAGCTGAAGGTCGGGGATCCGATCGAGCGGGACGTCTTCCTCGGGCCGGTGATCACGTTACCGTTCTTCTTCGCCTCGCCGGCGGCCTGCTCGAACGTGTTCATCGCCTCCTCGTTCACCACCGGTCCCATGAACACGTCGCGCTCGATCGGGTTCCCGACCTTCAGCTTCTCGGTCTTGTCCTTGAGGAGCTTCACGAAGTCGTCGTAGACCTCGCGCTCGACGTAGACCCGCGAGTTCGCGGAGCACTTCTGCCCGCCGAAGCCGAACGCCGACCGAA
>DASQTT010000254.1:0-2648 GCA_035641735.1 Actinomycetota bacterium
TGGACCAGATACACGCCGCGTTCGCCCCTCCTGGCCACGAAGGGAACGAATCCGACGGCGAACCCCGAGCCGTTCCCCCGCAAGTCGCGGGGACCGGCTTCGCCCAGCGCCGCCGGCGAGGACACCGCGGCGAGCAGCATCGCGGCCGCGCACGCCACGACGGCACGAACGCGCATCTCGCTGACCCCCCTGTTGCGCATCGACCGTCTCGCGACCTGCCGAAGCGCGGAGAGACGACGAGTCGCGCGACGGAACCGCGTCCAAGCCGACTGCCAGGACGGGAGCGTTATCGACGCGCTCGAGCGGCACCTTTACACGGCCTTCGATCGGCGGGAACGCGCTCGACCGATGGCGCGGGGTTCGGAGGGGTCAGCCCCCCGCGACCGCGGGGAGGATCGAGACGGTGTCTCCGTTCTGGACGTTCGTCTCCAGCGAGCCCAGGTACCGGACGTCCTCGTCGTTCACGTAGACGTTGACGAACCGGTGCAGCCCGCCTTCGGGCGTGACGACGTTCTTGGTGATCCCCGGGTAACGCGACTCGAGATCGGAGAGCAACTCGCGAAGCGTCGAGCCCTCCGCGTCGACGAGCGGCTCTCGCCCCGCGTGCTTCCTGAGGATCGTCGGGAGCCTCACGCGGATGGGCCCGCTCACGTCGCACTCCCCACGGAGACACCGTGCTCGGCCTCGGGCGGGGCCTGGCCGGGCGTGAGGCCGCAAAACGCCTCGTAGTCGATGAGCTCGGTGATCGAGGGCTCCTTGCCGCAGACCGGGCAATCCGCGTCCCACCGCACCCTCACCGTCTGAAAGTCCATCTGAAGTGCGTCGAAGATCAGTAGCCGGCCGATCAGCGGATCGCCTTTGCCCGTGATGAGCTTCACGGCCTCGGTCGCCTGGATCGAGCCGACGATGCCGGGCAACACGCCGAACACGCCTCCCTCCGCGCAGCTCGGAACGGTCCCCGGAGGGGGCGGCTGCGGGAACAGGCACCGGTAGCACGGTGCCTCCTGTCCCGGCATGAAGACCGTGGCCTGCCCATCCCACTGGTAGATCGACCCGTACACGAGCGGCTTACCGAGGAACTGCGTCGCGTCGTTCACGAGGTAGCGAACGGGGAAGTTGTCCGTCCCGTCGACGACGACGTCCCACGGCTCGAGGACGTCCATCGCATTCTGTGACGTGAGGATCGTGTCGTACGGGACGACCTCGATCGTGGGGTTGATCGCGCGCAGACGGTCGACTGCGCTCTCGACCTTCGGACGTCCGACGTCCGCCGTCGAGTGGATGATCTGTCGCTGCAGGTTCGATTCGTCGACCTTGTCGAAGTCGAGGATCCCGAGGGTCCCGACGCCGGCGGCCGCCAGGTACATCGCGACGGGCGACCCGAGTCCCCCCGCCCCGATCACGAGCACCTTCGAATCGAGGAGCTTTCGCTGACCGTCCCCGCCGATGCCCGGAAGGATGATGTGCCTCGCGTAGCGACGGACCTGGTCTTCGGTGAACGAGGTCATCCGATCGTCACGTCCTCTTCCGAGACCGCTCCGCCGTCGAGGACCCTGAACGCTCGAAGCACCGGCGCGGCCCGATCCTCGAGCGACAGGATCAGGTAGAAGGTGTCGGGGAACGACGGCTGGTCGCTGTCGGCCCACATCGCTCGCTTCCGGTCGGTGACCGACGGATACGCCTCCGTATGTGTGTGCGTGTGGAAGATCGCCAGCTGCTCAAGGCTCTCGTCCTCGATCTCGTTCCAGACGCGGAGGCTCTCCTTCGGCTCGAACCGGTAGGTGAGGGGGCTGCCGTCTGCGTTCGTCATGGGAAAGAACTTCACGGGGCGCCCCTCCTTTCCGGCCAGCACCCCGCACGCCTCATTCGGGAGATTCGACAGTCCGTGCGCGACCATCTCGTCGAAGAACCCCTTGTCGATCCGGATCATTGCAGGTGCAACAACTGTAGCAGCGAGGTCGTATTCCCCAGGCTGTTCAGGTCGTGCGCGAGAGCCGGCCCTCCACCTCGATCGTGCCTGGGCGACCGTCGACGATGACGCCGACGTCCGCCCATTGCAGGCGCCGGCCGGAGAGCTCGTCGCCGAGCCACTCGGGGTCCGCGGTGGCAATAACCAAACCTCCCGACGTCTGCGCATCCGCGAGGACCATCTGCTCGGGCGGAGTCAACGCGCCCCACTGCACGTGCGGAGCGACGTAGGCGTGATTGCGCTTCGTCCCACCCGGCACCACATCACGTTGTGCAAGCTCGAGCACTCCGTCCAGCACCGGGACGGCGCTCGCATCGATCGTCGCGCCCACACCCGAAGCCTGGAGCATCCGCAGCAGGTGGCCGAGGAGCCCGAAGCCGGTTACGTCGGTAGCGGCGTCCGCTCCCGCGATGAGCATCGCGTCGGCCGCGTCGGCGTTCGTCGCCGCCATGAGCTCGACCGCGCGCGAGATCAGTTCGGGGTCGGCGATCCCCCGTTTGAGCGCGGTCGTCGCGATGCCGAGCCCGAGTGGTTTCGTCAGCAGAAGATGAGCGCCGGGTTGTGCCGTCGAGTTCCGAACGATGTGCTCGGCGTCGGCGCGGCCGAGCGCGACCATGCCGTACTTCGGTTCCGGATCGGTGATCGTGTGGCCCCCGAGCACCGCGGCTCCTGCGTTGCT
>DASQTT010000255.1:0-8723 GCA_035641735.1 Actinomycetota bacterium
GCAGCGCCGGACCCCAGCCGGCCCGCGGACCGAGCCGCCGCTCCAGGGAGGAGGCGAAGGCGACCGTGCAGGCGCCGAGGCTCAGGAACCCCAGCGTCATCACGTGCGCGTCCGTGGCGTCCCGCGCGGCCAGCCCGCTGATGTGCTCGTGCCGGACCTGGTATCCCTCCTGCCGGCGCGCCGCCACGAGCCACGCCGCGGTGAACACGAGGGGCCCCGCGACCCCGCTCCACGCGCCCAGGCGACGTCGAACCGCCACGGGGACATCGTAGGGAGCCCGTCTCGGGGCTCGACCGCGCTGGTAGCCTGGGCCTTCGATGACGCTGACCACCGACGCCAAGCGCCGGATCATCGAGGAGCACGCCCGCAGCGGCGGGGACACCGGATCGGCCGACGTGCAGATCGCCCTCCTCACGACCCGGATCGCCGAACTCACCGAGCATCTGAAGACCCACAAGCACGACCACGCCTCGCGGCGGGGGCTGCTGAAGCTCGTGGGGCGGCGTCGGCGGCTCCTCGAGTACCTGAAGCGCGAGGACATCGAGCGCTATCGCGCCCTGATCGCGAAGCTGGGCCTTCGGCGTTGACCGCACTCCGGCTGCGCCCACACGGCCGCGAAGCCGCGCCGTGGATGGAGAGGTGATGCGAACGACCCACTGACCGACCGGAGGCGGAGGCCCAACGAGGTCGGTTCTCAGTCGCGGACCCCCGGTCCGGCGCGCGAGCGCCGTGCACGAAGCCCGGAGGCCCACCACTGACAACCGGCCCAGCCGCCTCCCACGCCCGCGGCGCCGACCCGGCGCCGCCCGTACGCAGGAGGTACCGGCCCCATGGCCATCAACATGTCCCGTCGGATCGGGAGCAAGGATCTGCTCCTCGAGTCCGGCACGTTCGCGAAACTCTCTCAGGGATCGGCGGTCGCTCGCTACGGCGACACGATGGTGCTCGCCACGTGCGTGACGTCCGCTCCCCGCGAGGGGATCGATTTCTTCCCGCTCACGATCGACGTCGAGGAGCGGATGTACGCGCGGGGCAAGATCCCCGGCAGTTTCTTCCGCCGCGAGGGCCGGCCGTCCGAGACGGCGATCCTCACCGCGCGCCTGATCGACCGGCCGCTCCGGCCCTCGTTCCGCGAAGGCTACCGCGACGAGGTCCAGGTGATCATCACGGTCCTGTCCGTCGACATGGCCAACCCGTACGACGTCCAGGCGATGAACGCCGCATCGCTCGCGGTCGGGATGGCGGGCCTCCCGTTCGACGGTCCGGTCGGCGCGGTGCGCGTCGGGCTGGTCGGATCGGACTGGGTCGTGAACCCGACGTTCCAGGAGATCGACGAGGCCACCTTCGACATGGTCGTCGCCGGCTCGAAGAACGAGCAGGGCGGCATCGACATCCTGATGATCGAGGGGGAGGCCCCCGACATGACGTGGCCGCTCCTCGCGGCCGGCGGCACCGCCATGGCGCCGACCGAGGAGCTCGTCGCCGAGGGGCTCGAGCGCGCGAAAGAAGTGATCGCGGAGGTGATCGAGTTCCAGGAGGAGTTCCTGGCCCAGGCCGGCGTGAAGCCGTCCGACTTCGAGCCCCATCCGCTCTACGGACAGGACCTCTGGGATGCCCTCACGTCATTCGCCCGCGACCGCGTCGAGGCCGCGATCGTGCCCGATAAGAAGGAGCGCGAGGCGAACATGACGGGCGTGAAGGAGGAGGCGAAGGCCCACCTGGCGCAGGAGCTCGGCGAGGAAGCGTTCCGCACGCGCGCACCGGAGTTCTCCGCCGCCTGGAAGTCGCTCGAGAAGGACGTGATGCGGACCCGCGTGATCGAGAAGGGGGTCCGGCTCGACGGCCGAGGCCCGACGGACATCCGCCCGCTGGCCGCGCACGTCGCGCTGCTCCCGCGGGCGCACGGGTCGGCGCTGTTCGAGCGGGGCGAGACCCAGGTCCTGAACATCACGACGCTGGGGATGCTCCGGATGAACCAGCTGATCGACACCCTCGACCTCGAGGAGTCCAAACGGTACATCCACCACTACAACTTCCCGCCGTTCTCCACGGGGGAGACCGGCCGCGTGGGCTCGCCACGTCGGCGTGAGATCGGCCACGGCGCGCTCGCCGAGCGGGCGCTGATCCCGGTGATCCCGTCGGAGGAGGAATTCCCGTACACGCTCAGGCTCGTGTCCGACGTGATGACGTCGAACGGCTCGACCTCGATGGCGAGCGTGTGCGCATCGACACTGTCGCTGATGGACGCCGGCGTGCCGGTGAAGGCCCCGGTCGCCGGGATCGCGATGGGGATGATCGCGGGGGACGGCAAGTTCGTGACGCTCACCGACATCCTCGGAGCGGAGGACGCGCTGGGCGACATGGACTTCAAGGTCGCCGGCACGCGCGAGTTCGTCACCGCGATCCAGCTGGACATGAAGGTGAGCGGTATGCCGGCCGAGGTCCTGGCCGGAGCGCTGGACCAGGCGAAGGTCGCCCGCTTCAAGATCCTCGACCTGATGGAGGCGACGATCTCGGCGCCGCGCGAGGCCGTGAACCCGATCGCGCCCAGGATCATCACGATCCAGATCCCGGTGGACAAGATCGGTGAGGTGATCGGGCCCAAGGGCAAGCGGATCAACGAGATCATCGCGCAGACCGGTGCCGATATCGACATCCAAGACGACGGCACCGTGTTCATCGGCTCGCACGAAGGCGAGGGTGCCGACGACGCAGCGCGGATGATCGACGAGATCGCGAACCCGAGGCCGGTCCAGGTGGGGGAGACGTACGAGGGGACGGTCGTGAAGACCACCACCTTCGGCGCCTTCGTGAACCTCGTCCCCGGTCGGGACGGCCTGGTCCACATCTCGAAGCTCGGCAAGGGCAAGCGCCTGAGCTCGGTCGAGGAGGCCGTGAAGGAGGGCGAGAAGCTCACCGTGCTCATCCAGGACATCGACGCGCAGGGCAAGATCAGCCTGAAGCCCGTCGGGCCGGAATGGGACGTGCCGGAAGGTGAGGAAGGGTCGTCCGAGACCCGGCGAGAGCCACGCGAGCCACGTGAGCCCCGCGAGCCGCGCGGCGGCGATCGCGGGCCCCGCCGCCACGGCCGGCGGTTCCGGGACTCCGAGCGCGGCGCCGCCGAGTAGCCGGGCCCGTCCGCGCGATGGCGATCGAGCGGACGGAGTTCAGCTCCGGCCTCCGCGTCGTCACGGAGCGCATGCCCGGCGTGCGCTCCGTGTCGCTCGGCTTCTGGGTGCTCGCGGGGTCCCGGGACGAGCCTCCCGCGATCAGCGGCTCGAGCCATTTCCTCGAGCACCTGCTGTTCAAGGGAACCCGGGGTCGGTCGGCCCGCGACATCGCGGAGGCGTTCGACGCCGTCGGCGGTGACGTGAACGCCTTCACTTCGAAGGAATACACCTGCTTCTACGCGCGCGTCCTCGACGGCGACCTCGAGCTGGCCGTCGACCACCTCGCCGACATGTTCCAGCACGCGGTGCTCCGGAGCGTCGACGTGGATGCCGAGCGGCAGGTGATCCTCGAGGAGATCAACATGCACGAAGATTCGCCAGAGGACGTCGTCCACGACGTCTTCACGGAGACGCTGTGGTCGGAGCATCCGCTGGGCCGGCCGGTCCTCGGGACGGCGGAGACGGTCCGGGCGGCGACGCGTGCGAAGGTGCATCGGTTCTACCGGCGCCACTACGTCCCGGGGCGGTTGGTGGTGGCGGCCGCCGGGAACCTTCGCCACGAAGACCTGCTGCGGATGTTGCGGGCGCGGATGGACACCGGTCGGGAACGTCGCGAAGGGGCTCCGTCCAGCTGGACGCTCCGCGAGGGCGCGGTGCCGCCCGGCCCGTCGGGCCGCTCCCTCGTGAAGCGGAGGAAGACGGAGCAGGCCCACATCTGCCTGGGGACGAACGGCCTGCCGCGGATGGACCCCGACCGGTTCGCGTTCCTGATCGTCAACGGGGCGCTGGGCACCGGGATGTCCTCGCGGCTGTTCCAGGAGATCCGCGAGAAGCGTGGCCTCGTGTACTCCGTGTACAGCTATCACTCGCAGTACACGGAGGCGGGAGTCTTCTCCTCCTACGCCGGGACGACGCCCGGCCGGGCTCGCGAGGTGATCGACCTGCTCCGCCGCGAGCTGGACGACGTCGCGAGCGGCGGGCTCACGCCGGAGGAGTTCGAGCGGGCGAAGGGCCACGTGAAGGGGTCGATGGTGTTGTCCCTGGAGGACCCCGGCGGCCGGATGTCCCGGATCGGTAAATCGGAGATCGCGCACGGCGAGATCCTCACCGTGAACGAGGCGCTGCGTCGCGTGGAGGCCGTGACGCTGGACGAGGCCCGACGTGTGGCCGAGCGGGTACTGTCGCAACCGATGACGCTGACGGTGCTCGGTCCGTTCGCGAAGCGTGACTTCGACGGGGCGCTCGGGTGATCAGGGTCGGTGTGATCGGTGCCACGGGCCGCGTGGGGGCCGAGGTGTGCCGGGCGGTCCACGACGCGAAGGACCTCGAGCTGGTCGCGGGGATCTCGCAGTCCAAGGCGGGGGTGAAGGCCTCCGAGGCGCTCGGCCTGGAGGGATCGGACGTCGTCCTGGCCGAGAACCTCGACTCCTTCGCGGAGGCCGCCGTCGAGGTCGGCGTCGACTTCACGAAGGGCGAGTACGCGCCGGAGCACGTCGAGTGGGCGATCGAGCACGGCGTGCACATCGTCGTGGGCACGACGGGGTTCCAGGTGGACCCGTCGTGGGGTGACGCTCGCGTCGGCGTCGTCGTGGCGCCGAACTTCGCGATCGGCGCCGCGCTGATGCAGCGCTTCGCCACGGAGGCTGTCCGTCATCTGCCGGCGGTGGAGATCGTGGAGCTGCACCACGACGGGAAGGCCGACGCCCCGTCGGGGACCGCGGCGGCGACGGCGGATGCCGTCGCCGCCGCTCGCAGCGAGGCGTGGCATGGACCCGTAGCGGAGTCGCTGGCCGGCGTGCGGGGCGGCGACCGTTCGGGGATCCGGATCCACTCGATCCGGCTCCCGGGCCTGGTCGCCCATCAGGAGGTGATCCTCGGCGGCCAGGGGCAGACCCTCACGATCCGGCACGACTCCACCGACCGGACGTCCTTCGTGCCCGGCGTCCTGCTCGCGATCCGATGGGTGTCCGGTCACCCGGGGCTCACGGTCGGCCTCGATCCGATCCTCGACGGCTGAGTCGACCGGCCGGCCGCCGATAGGCTGCGCGTCGATGGAGATCGAGGTCCGCACGATCGGCGACGGGGAGCGCGAGAAGTGGGTCCGCGCGGGGGACGCCTCGTTCAGCGAGATCTTGAAGGAGGACGAGGTCGCGGCGATGCTGCCGACGATCGACGCGGATCGTTCGTTCGCCGCCCTCGACGGCGACCTGATCGTCGGGACGTCCGCGGCGATCACGACGCGGATGGTGGTTCCCGGGGGCGCGAGGATCCCGACGGCCGCGGTCACGATGGTCGGCGTGTCCCCCACGCACCGTCGGAAGGGCATCAACACCTCGATGATGCGCGCGATCTTGGAGCAGGCGGTCGAACGGGGCGAGCCCGTCGGGGCGCTGTTCGCCTCCGAAGGCGCGATCTACGGCCGCTTCGGCTACGGGCTCAGCGCGTACCTGGGGGAGTTCCAGGCGGAGTCGGCTCGGATGCAGTACGTCCGTGGCTACGAGCCTCGAGGGCGCACCGCGCTCGTCTCGAGGGAAGAGGCGATGCCGCTGATCGGTCGCATCTACGACGAGGCGCTCCGACCGGGAGGGGTCGAGCGGAGCGCGGTCCTCCGTGACCTGCGGTTCGCGCCCGTCGGCGAGGACAAGGACAAGTCATGGTTCTACGCGGTGCACCTCGGAGCGGACGGGGAGCCCGACGCGTACGCGGTGTACTCGATGAAGCACGAGTGGCCTCGATCGGTCCCCGCCGGGACGATCGAGGTCAGGGAATCGATGGCCTCGACGCCGTCCGGCTACGCGGCGATCTGGCGATACGTGTTCGATATCGATCTCGCCGCGACCGTCGAGGCGTGGGGGCGTCCAGCTGACGAGCCGCTCTTCCAGCTCCTCCGCGAGCCCCGGCGTCTGCGGTTCGGTCTGATGGACGGTCTGTGGGTGCGATTGATCGACATCCCGACAGCCCTCGGCGCGAGGAGGTATGCGCGGGACGGGCGCCTCGTGTTCGACGTCTCCGACCCCTTCCGTCCTGCGAACGACGGTCGCTACGAGCTGGTCGTGGAGGACGGCGCCGGCCGATGCGAACCGACCGACGACGAGCCCGATCTCGCGGGCTCGGTCAACGTGCTGGGCGCCGTCTACCTGGGCGGGGTGAGCTTCGGGCAGCTCGCGGAGGCGAGCCAGGTCGAGGAGCGGCGTGAGGGAAGCGTGCGCCTCGCCGACGCGATGTTCGCCTCATTCCCCGCCCCTTGGTGTCCCTGGGCCTTCTGACCTGTCTCGACCCGGCGGGGACAGGAACCCCAGGCCTTCGACGCTTGGGAAGTCGAGATCTAGGACGGGAACGTCTGGCTCGGCATCACGCTCCGGGCTGCCGAGCACGTCGTCCAGGGGGATCGGCGAGGTCTGGTTCTAAGAGGAGATCTGCTGGGACACGACCCGCGTATCCACGATCACCGGCGGCACGGACGGGTCCGCCGGCTTCGGGGTAGACGCGGTCGTGATCTAGCGGCTCGCGGGTTCGCCCTCGCCCGCCTGCCGGCGGGCGAGGACGAACAGCAGGTCGCTCAGCCGGTTCAGGTACCGGCGCACCTCCTCGTTCACCACCCGTCCCGCGCGCTCCATCGCCACGACCTGTCGCTCCGCTCGACGGATCACGCTGCGCGCCAGATCCAGCGCCGCGCTCGCCGAGTTCGCGCCGGGGACGATGAAGACGTTCGGGAGCGCTCGCTCCGCCACGAGCTCATCGATCCGTCGCTCCAGTCTCTGCGTCATGTCCGCGCTGACGAGCGACACGCCCGGCTGGAGCTTCCCTCGCTCCGCGGGGTTCGTGGCCAGGTCCGCCCCAACCACGAACAGCTCCCGTTGCAGGGCAAGGATCTCCTCGGACGCCGCCGCGTCGGCGGCCGCGCGCGCGAGCCCCAGGGCGGCCACCGCTTCGTCCGTGGTCCCGTACGCCTCGGTGGCGGCATCGTCCTTCGGCACGCGCCCGCCGTAGAGGAGACCGGTCGTCCCGTCGTCGCCGGTCTTCGTGTAGATGCGCGGCATGGGCCGCTAGCATAGGGCGACGTCTCAGCCCGGCGATCCGGGCTCCACGCAGAGCCCAGGCACCGGAGGAGGGAGGCACCCGCTGATGGCCGGCAGGTTCGGATCGGTCGTCACCGCGATGGTCACGCCGTTCCGCTCCGACCACGCGGTGGACCTCGACGGCGCGCAGGAACTCGCCGCGTGGGTCATCGACAACGGCTCGGACTCGGTCTTCGTCGTCGGATCGACCGGCGAGGCCCCGACCCTCTCCCACACCGAGAAGGCCGAGCTGTTCCGCGTCGTCGGGGAAGCGATCCGCGGCCGCGGCAAGCTGATCTGCGGCACCGGCACCTACTCCACCGCCGAGACGCTCGAGCTCACCGCGGCCGCGGAGAAGGCCGGGGCCGACGGGATCGTCGTCGTCACCCCGTACTACAACAAGCCTCCGCAGCGCGGCCTCGTCGCGCACTTCCACGAGATCGCGGATGCCACCGAGCTCCCGATCATCGCCTACAACATCCCGAGCCGCACCGGCACCCGGATCGAGCACGACACGATGCTCCGGATCGCCGAGAAGTCGAACGTCGTCGCGGTGAAGGACTCGACGGGCGACTTCAAGGCGATCTCGAAGTTGATCTCGGAAGCTCCGGAGGGCTTCGAGGTGTACTCGGGGGACGACTGGGCGACCTTCGGGTACGTCTGCCTCGGCGCCGTCGGCGTGGTGAGCGTCGCGGCGCACCTGGTCGGTGATCAGATGAAGCGGATGGTCGATCTGATCGAGACCGGAGACGTGCCGGCCGCCCGCAAGCTGCACGAGGACCTGTCGCCGCTGTTCAACGCCCTCTTCGTCACCTCGAACCCGATCCCGGTCAAGGCGGCGCTCGACATGCTCGGTCGTCCCGCCGGGCCGCCGCGGCTCCCGCTCGTTCCCGCGACGGAGGAGGAGCGCGCCAGGATCCGCACCGCACTGGAGGCCGCCGGTCTCCTCTGACATCCCGGCCCGACTGGTCTTCCTCGGCGGGGTTGGGGAGGTGGGCCGCAACATGGCCTGCCTGGAGCTCGACGGCCGGATCCTGATCGTCGACGTCGGGCTGTCGTTCCCCTCGGCGGACCTGCCCGGGATCGACCTGGTCCTCCCGGACTTCGACTACGTGCGACAGCGAGCCGACCTGATCGACGCGGTCGTGCTGACCCACGGGCACGAGGACCACATCGGAGCGCTCCCGTACCTGCTGCGTGACCTCGAGCGGCCGCTCGACGTCTACGGGACGGCGTTCACGCTCGCGTTGCTGCAGGGCAAGCTCGACGAGCACGAGGTGACCCACCTGGCGAACCTGCACACGGCGACCCCGGGCGAGGCGGCGACCGTCGGGCCGTTCTCGATGCGGTTCCTGCGCGTCACCCACTCGATCCCCGACGGGATGGCGGTCGTGGTCGACACCCCGTTCGGCTCGATCCTGCACACGGGGGACTTCAAGCTGGACCAGACGCCCCGGGACGGCAGGGCAACCGACCTCCACGGCCTGGCCGAGGA